>NZ_JBMERN010000010.1:0-81833 GCF_049310965.1 Loktanella sp. DJP18
TTATCCCTGAACGCGAAAGGCGGGCCAACCGGCCCGCCTTTTTGCTTGTCCGATTCGGACGATCAGAACGTCAGATCGGCCCGGTAGCCCGTGTCGGGCTGCGTGTCGGTCATGTTGGCCTTTGCGACCTCGTAGAAGAACTTGGCGCCGCTGGTCGTCGTGAACCATGTAGCCGACCGGTCCGGCGTGAAGCACAGCAGACGAATGTCAGGGTCCTGCTTGTCGTCTTCGAACCATGCCGAGGCGACGGCGTTCCAGATCTCGTCCAGAACTTCCTTGTCGTTCACATGCGCCAGCTTGCCTTCAATGTTGGCGTAAAGCCCGCTTTTCGCGTCCGCGACGACGAACCGCGCATCCTTGGCGGCGTCAGCGGTGTCGTTCACGATGTCCTCGCCGGCGGCGGCGATGAACCAGATGTTGCCGTCCGGTGCCTTGCGCACATTCGGCGACATCGGCACAAGTTTGCCGTCCGAGGTCAGGCCCAGCATGCCGGCCTGCACATCTTCTACGCGGTCCCAGAAATCCTTCTTTGCGTCCGTCATCATGCGTCCTTTCATATCTGTGTTGCCGATCAAACCCTGCGGCATCATCCTTTGTTCCGGCGTGTCGAACGACGACGGGACGCCGCCGGATTCCGGCAGCGGCCCGCAAGGCGCAAGGCGGTCGGGGTCAGGCCGTCTGGCCGAGCGAATGATCGGACATGTCCATGATGTCCTCGTTCGACCGATCCCACTCGCGGCGGTCCTCATCGGTTGCCTTCGGTGAAAACAGGCCCGTCAGCGCATAGAAGATGCCGATGACGGGGGCTGTCCAGCAGGCGAAAGCGAGCGGGATATACAACAGGTTGGTCAGGTTGCCGTCCATGATGCCTAGGCCCAGCGCAGAGATGACGAAGGCACCGCCCGCGTTCCAGGGGATCAGCGGCGACATTAGGGTGCCACCCTCCTCGACCGCGCGCGACAGGTTCAGCGTGCTGTAGCCCATACCGCGATAAAGCGGTGCATACATCCGCCCCGGCAATGCGATGCTGATGTAGGGGTCGCCCGCGACCATATTCGTGGCAAACGACGTGGCGATAGCAGAGGTCTGGACCGCGCCGAAGCTGTTGACGCGCAGGATGATCGCCTGGATGATCGCCTCCAGACACCCCGTCCGTTCCAGCGCGCCGCCAAAGCCCAGTGCGATCAGGATGAGCGAGATCGTCCACATCATCGACTGGATACCGCCCGCGTTCAGCAGGCTGTCGATGTCCACCACGCCGGTCTCTATGCTGTAACCGGACTGGGCAAAGGCAAAGACGTCATGCAGCCCATAGCCCTGCCAGAAGATCGCGACCAAGGCACCGGCCACGACACCGGCAAAGAGCGACGGCAGTGGCGGGTTCTTGGTCAGGGCCAGCGTGATGACGACAAGGGCGGGAAGCAGCGGCACGAGGCCGAGGCTGAATTCGGCGTCAAGCTGCGTCGTGATCGCGGTGATGGCGTCGAAGGACGAACCCTCGCTGTCGATCAGCGCATAGCCGGCAACCAGATAGACGACGAGGGCGATCAGCATGGCCGGCACGGTGGTCGGCAGCATGTTGCGGATATGGTCGAAAACGTTCGTGCCGGTGACGGCAGGGGCAAGGTTCGTGGTGTCCGAGAGGGGCGAAACCTTGTCACCGAAGAACGAACCCGACACAACGGCACCGGCCGTCCAGTAGACCGGCACACCAAAGCCCGCGCCGATGCCCATCAACGCAAGGCCAACCGTACCCACCGTCCCCCAACTTGTTCCGAGCGACAATGACACGACCGCGCACAGGATCATCGCGGCGGCGAGAAAGATCGAAGGGTTCAGGATTGTCAGCCCGTAGTAGATCAGCGTCGGCACGGTGCCCGATGCGATCCAGGTCCCGATGATCATGCCGACGACGATCAGCACCGCGACCGACGGCATGGAGACGTGGATGACGTGGAAGATGCCCTCGCGGACGTCCATCCACTTTTGGCCCCTCAAAACGCCAAGCAGGGACGTGATGGCAAGACCGATGATCAAAGGAATATGAGGCGTGAAATCGCCGTAGTAAAAGAGCTGAAGTGCCAACAGCCCCAGCGTCAGGACCACCGGCAACAAGGCTAGTCCCAGTGACGGCAAATTCTTCTCGGACATGCGATACCCTCGTTTTTGTTCCATCTTGTTGACGGGGCAACGGAGGTTTCGGCGGAAAAGTTCCGATCGGAAGTCAAGAAATGTCAGAAGGGGCGACTAAATTCAGGTCAGTGTGCCGCCGCCCAGTTGGGCCCCTGCCCTGCATCCACCGCCAGCCGGACGTCCAGTTTCACTGCGGGGTCAGAGGCATTTTCCATGACGTGGCGGGCAGTGGCGATCAGATTGTCCTGCGCGCCGTCCTCGACTTCGAACAGCAGTTCGTCGTGTACTTGCAACAGCATCTTCGCCGGTTGTCCGGCAATCGCGGCAGGCATGCGGATCATTGCGCGACGAATGACGTCGGCCGCCGTACCCTGAATCGGCGCATTGATCGCGGCGCGTTTGGCGAAACCGGCTTGCGGACCCTTTGCATTGATCTCTGGCGTGTTGATCTTGCGGCCGAACAGCGTCTGCACGTAGCCATGATCCTTCGCAAAACGGATCGTGTCGTCCATATAGGCGCGAATACCGGGGAAACGCTCGAAATAGCGGTCGATGAACCCCTGTGCCTGATCCCGCGGAATACGCAGGTTCCGGGCAAGGCCAAAGCCAGAGATGCCGTAGATCACGCCGAAATTGATCGCCTTGGCCTGCCTGCGGATATCCGGCGTCATCCGCTCCAGCGGCACATCGAACATTTCGGATGCGGTCAATGCGTGAATGTCGACACCATCGCGGAAGGCCTGTTTCAACTCTTCGATTCCCGCGACATGGGCCAGGATGCGCAGTTCGATCTGGCTGTAGTCGAGGCTGACGAGCACCTTGCCGTCCTCTGCGATAAAGGCTTCGCGGATGCGGCGGCCTTCCTCTGACCGCACGGGGATGTTCTGCAAATTCGGATCGGTGGACGCCAATCGCCCGGTGATCGCGCCCGCGATGGAATAGCAGGTGTGGACCCGTCCCGTATCCGGATGGATGTGTTCCTGAAGCGCGTCGGTGTAGGTCGATTTCAGTTTTGCCAGTTGCCGCCAGTCCAGGATGCGGCGCGGTAGATCGTGGATCGTCGCAAGGTCTTCCAGCACGTCGGCCCCGGTCGAATAGGCCCCTGTCTTGCCGGTCGCTGGCTTCTTGCCGTCGGGCATGGTCAGGCTCAATTCGTCGAACAGGATCTCGCCTAGCTGCTTCGGCGATCCGACATTGAACTTGCGCCCCGCGAGAGTCTGAATCTCGTCTTCCAGTCCCGCCATCTTTTGCGCGAAGGCGTTCGACATGCGGGACAGCGTGTCGCGGTCAACCTTGATGCCGGACATTTCCATCTGCGCCAGCACCGGGACAAGCGGGCGTTCCATCGTCTCGTAGACCGTCGTCACGCCCTTGACGTGCAACTGCGGTTTCAACGCCTGCCACAGGCGCAGGGTGATGTCAGCGTCCTCGGCAGCATATTTCACCGCATCGTCGATCGGCACCCGGTCAAAGGTCACGGCAGATTTGCCGGACCCCAGCAGCGGCTTGATCGGGATCGGCGTGTGACCAAGGTAGCGTTCCGACAGCTCGTCCATGCCGTGATTGTGCAGACCGGCGTGCATCGCATAGGACAGCAACATGGTGTCGTCGATCGGGGCCACGTCGATGCCCAGCAGCGCGAAGATCTTGGCGTCATACTTCATGTTCTGCCCGATCTTGAGGATGCTCGCATCCTCCAGCACCGGTTTCAGCGCGTTCAGACAGGCTTGGACATCCATCTGCCCTTCGGCCCGCGCGTCGGACCCGAACAGATCGTCCTGCGTCGCCGCCTTGTGGGCCAGCGGGATATAGCAGGCCGTGCCAGCGTCGACGCACAACGAGATGCCCACGAGATCGGCGCGCATCTCGTCCAGCGACGTCGTCTCGGTGTCGATGGCAACGTGGCCGCGTTCCATGATCCGGTCGATCCAGAGTTGCAAAGCCTCCGGTGTTCGGACGCATTCATAGGCATCCGCATCGAAGGGCTTCTCCTCGGCCTGTACCACCGCTGCGACCGGAGCCGCCTCGATCACCGGCGCGGCCCGGCCCAGCCGTTCCGCGATCCGTTTCGTGACCGTCCGGAATTCCATCTGCGCGAGGAACCCTAGCAAGATCTCCGGGTCGGGATCGCGGATTTCAAGATCGTGGAGGGTGAAGGGTAGCACCATGTCGCAATCCAGCTTTACCAGCCGCTTGGACAGTTCGATCTGGGCGCGGTGGTCGATCAGGGTCTGGCGTCGCTTGGGTTGCTTGATCTCGTCCGCGCGGTCCAGCAGGCTTTCCAGATCGCCGAATTCGTTGATCAACAGGGCCGCGGTCTTGATCCCGATCCCCGGCGCGCCCGGCACGTTGTCCACACTGTCGCCCGCCAGCGCCTGCACGTCCACGACTCTTTCCGGGCCGACGCCGAACTTCTCGATCACGCCGTCGCGGTCGATGCGCTTGTTCTTCATGGGGTCGAGCATTTCGACACCGTCGCCGACCAATTGCATCAGGTCCTTGTCGGACGACAGGATCGTGACGCGCCCGCCCGCCTCGCGCGCGTGGCAGGACAGGGTGGCGATGATGTCGTCGGCCTCGAACCCCTCCAGCTCTTCGCAGGCGATGTTGAAGGCGCGGGTCGCGTCGCGTGTCAGCGGAATCTGCGGCCGCAACTCTTCCGGCATCGCCTCTCGGTTGGCCTTGTAAAGATCATACATGTCGTTGCGAAACGTGTAGCTGCCCTTGTCAAAGATCACGGCCACATGGGTCGCCGCGTCGGGGCCGGAGTTGCCTTCGATATAGCGTTGCAGCATGTTGACGAAGCCCGAAACCGCGCCGACGGGCAATCCGTCAGAGGCGCGCGTCAGCGGGGGCAGAGCGTGGTAGGCGCGAAAGATGAAGGCCGATCCATCGATCAGATGCAGGTGACAGCCCTTGCCGAATGCGCTGGTCATGATGGAATGTCCTTCTTCGGATGGGGGCCCTGTCACGGTCCGCGCAGCGACGTCAGTGCGCGTCGTCGCCGTCACCTTCCAGAACGAAGCGCGCATCGCAATACCCGCATTCGACGAAACCCGTCTCTTCCGGAATGACAAGCCAGACGCGCGGATGTCCCAGGCCCGGCCCGCAGCCGTCGCAGGCAACCTTGCGGCTGTGAACGATCTTGGTTTCGGGGGCGGGACGTGTCATGGGCATGCCTGTCTGTTGTCGCGGGCCACGCCCGCCATAGATCAGCCCTGACACTAGCCCAGCGCCCGCGCCGGTGCCAGCCCCCGCAAGACCACGGAAAGCGCCTCATGACCGACAATGCCATCGAAATCACCGGCCTGAAGAAGACCTATGCCGCGACCGGCCGGTCCCCGGCGAAGGAGGCGCTAAAAGGGATCGACCTGACGATTCCGCGCGGATCGATCTTCGGCCTGCTGGGCCCGAACGGTGCCGGCAAGTCGACGCTGATCAACGTGCTGGCGGGGCTGGTCGTGAAAACCGCAGGCAAGGTGAACATCTGGGGCTTCGATCAGGACGTGAACCCGCGCCAAAGTCGCGCCGCCATCGGCATCATGCCCCAAGAACCCAACCTCGACCCGTTCTTCACGCCGCGCGGATCGCTGGACGTGCAGGCGGGACTGTATGGTGTGCCAAAGTCGCAGCGCCGCACGGACGAAATTCTCGAACTCATCGGCCTGTCCGACAAGGCAGAGGCCTACGCCCGCTCCCTCTCGGGCGGGATGCGCCGCCGGCTTCTGCTGGGCAAGGCGCTGGTGCATTCACCACAGATCCTCGTCCTCGACGAACCCACCGCCGGCGTCGACATCGAACTGCGCAATCTTCTGTGGCAGAACGTGCGCAAGCTGAACGACGAGGGCATGACGATCATCCTGACCACGCACTACCTCGAAGAAGCCGAACAGATGTGCGACGAGATCGCGATCATCAACCACGGAGAGATGATCGTCCGCGACACCACCGCAAACCTGTTGGGCACGCTGGACCAGAAGACGCTGGTGATCACGCCCGACGCCGATCACCCGAACCTGCCGCCCCTGCCCGGCGGCATCACCGGCCAGCGACGCGACAACGGGACTTTTGCCTTCACCTATCAGTCCAGCAAGACGCCGGCGGGCGAAATCATCCAAGCCGTCCGCGACGCCGGCATCACGATCCGCGACGTGACCAGTGAACAGCCGGATTTGGAGGATGTTTTCCTCTCACTGACCTCGGGCCGATAGGGGACGGCGGGCGGGGCGCCTTGGCCGCTTTGCGGCCAACAGCGTCGTCCGGCGTCAGCCGACCTCGGGCAGCATCCGCCCCAGACGCTTGCCACCCAGAATGTGCAGGTGGAAATGCGGCACGTCCTGCACACCATGCGCGCGTGTATTCGCGATGGCCCGGAACCCGTCATCCACCCCGGCGATCCGGCACACCTCTGCCACCGCTTGAAAGAATCCCGCCTGCTCCTCGGGCCGCGCATGTCCAGCGAAATGATCGAGGCTGACATAAGGTCCCTTTGGGATGATCAGCACATGGACAGGGGCCTGTGGTGCGATATCTGCAAAGGCCAGCGCATGGTCGTTCTCATACACCGTCTTGTTTGGAATTTCGCCCCGCAGGATGCGGGCAAAGATGTTCTGGTCGTCATAGTCGAAGGTCATGTCCGTCCTCAGTCAACGAAAAGGTAAGGGGTTTCCGCAATCGCCCGCGCCGTCTCGTCCGGCACCTGCAGGAACGATGCGATGGCCGGGGCGTTTTCGGCCGGTGTGGCGTTTTCCCGGATGCGCAAGTGGTTTGCAAAGGAAGCGTCGCGGATGCGGTCGGATTCAAAGATGATGTCGTAGCGGATCGTCGGCAGCAGTTGCGCCAATGCATCGGGCGGCGTCTGCTCTCCCGCCAGCCCGACCCGCTTGGCGTGACCACTCAGGTAATCGTCGGTCATGCCGCATTCGATCTCAAGCAGCTTCGTCGTCGATCGGTCCGAAAAGAAGTCCTGCATCAGGTCGATGCTGGCCGTGTCCAGACAGATGATCAGACGGTCGCTTTCGTAATAGTCGAACAGCATTCGCATCAGCGCCCTCCGATGCCGTGTCCGCTTGCCCAATGTCGCCTGAATGCCGCCAAGATCAGGCATCTCGGTGCCTTCCTCGTTGAACAGATAGGCGATGGCCGGAATGTTCGTGTGGTGCTTGATCGACCCCAGCAACCGCTTGGCGACATGCCATTTCTTGCAGGCGATGATCAGCAGCTCACGCTCCCGCCCCAAAGTGCTTTCCGTCTCCCAGAACCGGGTCGCGAACCGGCGGCCGATCCGGCCTCGGCCGGTCAGGAAAGCGAACAGGCCCCGCCCCTCGTTCGATATCTTGAAGTCAGTGCGGTCGGACGCGTAAAGCTGGCCCAGCCGCGCCTTCAATTCCTTGCCTTCGGGGCTGATCTTGCGCGCGAACAACGCATCCTGGCTCAGCAACAAGTCATAGTGATCATTATAGAATGTCACCGGCATCCCGTAATCGGTGAACATCAGGAAGGTCAGCGTCCGCGTCTCGATCTCGCGCCCTGGAATGAGGTGACGCACGAGGGTTTGAAAAAACGTCTCATCGGGAATCCATGTCGTGCGAAAGAACCGCATGACATCGCGACGCGCCTTCGTGAAGTCGAGGATCGCCTCGATCGTGCGTCGCCGCAGGCACCACCACTGCGATCCGATCATGACTTGCAGGTCCGGCGGAACGGCCCGCGTGATCCCGAGCCTGCGCTGGGTCCAGAAGCTCCAGTAAAAGCGCCGCTTCTGCGTGCGTTCGTTGAACCAGTGCCGATAGATCAGCCGCTCTTCCTTGAAGCCGGTCTTGATCCATTCACTGTCCAGGAAATCATAGCTTTCGATGTAATCCTTGTCGTTACGATCAAGGAAATCGTGCGCATAGGTCGCCGACCTGATCGCCATGCAGTCGCCCGACACCATGTAGAAATGCGTCGCGCGAGGAAACGCATTCACGGCCGCCTCGACCGCGTACAACGTCGCCTGCACGAGGCTCCACTCTCCCCATCCGCACCGGATGCGGCGGGCGGCAAAGGTCACGTTCGGGTTGTCGCTCAACGCATCCTGTATGTAGTCAAACGCCTCTTGCGGTGCGCGGGCATCGAAATGGATCGAGATGCAATCGCCCACGGCCGTCAGCTGCCGGGCCTGCTGCACGATCGCATCCGGGTCCTTGTGGCAGAGCAGAATAAAAGCGATCTTTGCCATGAAAACGCCGCGCTGGTCCCTTTTATCGCGTCATGATGTCGTCATAGCGTGAAGGGCTGCTGAACATACAGGGTTTCTTTGCATATTCCGGTCCACTAAGTAGGATCGAGAACCGTGGGCGGCATTTCAGTCCAGGCAACAAGGGTAGGATCGATGGGTTTTCCAGGCACCTGGATGACGGAAAGCGAAAGCATGGTCTACCGCGTGGTGCCGAAATGCGCTTGCTCGACCATCGGTCAGATCATGTTCTATTCCGACCATGGCACCTTTTTTGACGGCGACATCCACGATGCCCAGGCGGGGATGCATAAATGGGCGATGGACGACAGCCAGCCGTTGATCACCGCCAATGTGAAATCGCACAAGAGCTATGCCTTCACCTGCGTCCGCAATCCCTATACCCGCATCCTGTCATCGTTCTTCGACAAGATTTGCGGCATCCAGCGCAACGGTCGCCGTTACCGCGGCAACCTCGTGCCGCTGCTGATCCAGAAATACGGGATCGAGGTGGGCGAACCTGAAACCGGCTTCGAATTCGACCAGATCAAGTCGTTCCGCCGTTTCCTGCTGTTCGCCCGCGACACCATCCGCTGGCGCCGCCCGATGGAGCCCGACATCCACTGGTCGGCGATGTCGGGCCACATCTCGACCTTCATCGTGAACGGCGGCACCTACGACAAGATCTTCTGGACGGAAAGCTTCAATGACGGGATGCAGGATGTCCTGTCGGCAATCGACACGCCCCACAGCATCGACCTGAATGCGATCCCCCGCTTCAACGAAAGCGAAGGTCATGGGCCGAAGCGGCTGCACAAGGTGTCGGATTATTTCGACGACCTGTCGATGCATCTGATCTACGAGATCTACAAGAAGGACTTCCAGCTTTTTAAATACGACTTCGAGAATCCCGACAAAAAGATGCCTGTCGGAGAGATCGACCTGGCCGAGGTTCACGCCAAACTGGGCGAGTGAGTCAGGGCTGACGTCGTAGGGGGGGGCTAGCCCCCCGCGCGTGCCGCGCTCCCCCCAACATATTTCCATTCAGATGAAAGCGGATTCACCCCTTCTTAACCGCAATGTCCGACATTCAGCGGGCGGTACAGGCAGACATGCCGATGACCGCTGACGATGAAAGCCGCCGTTCCGGGTAGCGCACCTGGTGACAAACCCCGGAACGGCGCACCGCGTCCCGATTTTCATCCGAATGAAAATATGTCCGCCGGAGGCTTCGGCCCTTTACCACAGGCTCGACTTCGACAATGGGGCTGCTAGGTCCGCGGGCAGACGGAACAAGCAAGGCGCAGATGAGCATTGTACTAATCCTCGGGTCCGGTCCGTCCGTGGTCGCCGCCGTTGACTGGCCGCGTGAGCCATTCGACCGGATCGTGGCGATCAACAACGCCTGGCGTGTGCGGGATGACTGGGATGACCTGATCCATCCGTCCGACTTTCCAGCCGACAGGATGCCCGCAACCCGTCGCCCGACGCAGCGGATCGTGACGGCGACGGACTACGTACCGCTTCAGAACACCTTTGGCGGCTTTGTCTATGCCGGTGGCACCATGGCTTTTACCGCCGGGTACTGGGCGCTGGCGGCACTGCGGCCACGGGTTCTGGCATTTCTTGGGTGCGACATGGTGTACCCGGCATCCGGGAACACGCATTTCTACGGCACCGGCACCGCCGATCCCTTGCGCGACGACATCACCCTGCGGTCCCTGCCGGCAAAGTCGGCGCGGCTTCAGATCCATGCCGCGATGGCGGGATGTGCCTGTGTGAACCTGTCGACGGCGGACAGCCAGCTGGTCTTTCCGCGCGCAACGTCGGCCGACCTGACGGTGGCACCGCTTCCCTTCGATGCGAACAAGGCCACCGCCGCGCAGGCGGCAGAGGCGCGGCTGGGGTATGTCGTACCCAGCGGCAAATACTGGAAGGAAGCGGGTCGCTTTGATGCCGCGGAGATCGACGCGCTGGACGCATTATGGCTGGCGGCGGTCTAGAACGTCTTGTCCTCGAACAGGCATAGGTCGCGGATCAGGCAGGCTGCGCATTTCGGCTTGCGGGCTACACAGGTGTAGCGGCCGTGCAGGATCAGCCACTGATGTGCGTGGCGCTGGAAATCGGCTGGGACGTGATCCTCGATCCGGCGTTCGACCTGATCCACATCCTTGCCGGGCGCGATGCCGGTGCGATTGCCGACGCGGAAGATGTGCGTGTCCACGGCCTGCGCCGGATGCGCCCACCACATGTTCAGCACCACATTCGCCGTCTTGCGCCCCACACCCGGCAGGGATTGCAGCGCGGCACGAGAGTTGGGGACCTCTCCTCCGTAGTCATCGACGAGGATCTGGCTCAGCTTCATCACGTTCTTTGCCTTCTGGCGAAAGAGCCCGATGGTCTTGATATGCTCGGTCACGCCGTCCAGCCCGAGGTTCAGCATCTTTTGCGGCGTGTCCGCCACGGCGAACAAGGCGCGCGTGGCCTTGTTCACGCCCTTGTCTGTCGCCTGCGCAGACAAGGCCACCGCGACGACCAGCGTGTAGGCGTTCACATGCTCCAGCTCGCCCTGCGGTTCAGGCTCGGTCGCCTGAAAGCGGGTGAAGATTTCCTTGATCGTGAGGTAGTCGAGCTGTCTGGACATGCACTCTTGTGCCCCGACGGGTGCCGGTTGCGCAAGTTCCGGGTCGCGGTGTTGCGCCGAGGAGCATAGGATCGGCATATGGAACACGCACCTTATCATTATGCCGTCGTGGGGCGCGCCATCGCGCTGATCGACGCCCACCGGGGCCAGCCGCTGTCGCTGGCCGATCTTGCGACGGCCCTGGACATGAGCCCGGCGCATGTCCAGCGCGTCTTTTCCACATGGGTCGGCATATCACCCAAGCGCTACCAGCAGTTTCTGGCGCTGGATCACGCACGCGACCTGCTGCGCGACAATTTCACGACGCTGGACACCACCCATGCGGTCGGCCTGTCCGGAAGCAGTCGTCTGCACGATCTTTTTCTGCGGTGGGAGGCGATGACCCCCGGCGACTATGCCCGCCAGGGGGCGGGGCTGACGATCCGTTGGGGCTGTTTCTCCAGTCCGTTCGGAGAGGTGCTGTCCATGGCAACCGACCGGGGGCTTTGCGGCCTCGCCTTCTCTGGCGAGAGCGGACGGGACGCCGCGATGGCCGATCTGCAAGGCCGCTGGCCGCGCGCAGACTTTGTGAGCGACCCCGCAGCGATCGCCGACTGGACAGAGGCAGCCCTGTCGGGTGTCGGAGAAGCGCGGCTGCACATGATCGGCACCCCCTTGCAGATTCAGGTCTGGGAGGCGCTTTTGCGCATCCCTTCCGGGCATGTCACGACCTACTCCGAAATCGCGCGTTCCATCGGCAGCGCGCGTGCGGTGCGGGCGGTCGGCACGGCCGTCGGGCGCAATCCGGTCAGCCTTTTGATCCCCTGCCACCGGGCGCTGCGCAAATCCGGCGCATTGGGCGGCTATCACTGGGGCCTGCCCATCAAGAGGGTATTGCTGGCCGAAGAGACGGCGCGCAGGATCGCCGGGACGGACATGGATCGGCGGAACATTGCCTGACGTTGCAGCGTTATTGGATAGCGCCTGTCATTGCGGCATATAGACGCCATGCAAGGACCCGCATTGTCCGGGACACCATCAAAGAAAGAGAATCACATGATCACCTTCACGCGCCTGAACATGACGCTCGCCACCGCTGCGCTTGCCCTGACAACGGCTTGCGCCGGAACCGGTGGGCCCAACGACAACCGCATGACCGGACAGGGTGCTGCCATTGGTGCCGGGCTTGGCGCGCTGGCGGGTGCCGCGACGGGTGACGACCGGTCAGAGCGTATTCGCAACGGCTTGATCGGCGCGTCGCTGGGTGCCGCTGCCGGTGCGACCGTCGGCAATCAGCTCGACAAGCAGGAACAGGAACTGCGCAACCAGATGGGCGGCAACGTCGGCATCGTCAACAACGGCCAGAACCTGACCGTGACCCTGCCGCAGGATATCCTATTCGCCACGAATTCCACTGCTGTGTCGTCCGCCGCGCAGGGCAACCTGTCGACACTGGCGCGTTCGCTTCAGCAGTATCCGAATTCGACGGTCAACGTGATCGGTCACACCGACGACGTAGGCGATGCAGCGTTCAACTTCGACCTGTCGCAGCGTCGCGCCCAGGCCGTGTCCGGCGTTCTGGCCAACTACGGTGTGCCGTCATCGCGCCTTCGGTCGGTCGGCCGTGGCGAGGATCAGCCGATTGCGACGAACCTGACGGCCGAAGGCCGCGCACAGAACCGTCGCGTCGACATCGTCATTACCCCAAACTGATATTGAGTAGCCTTTTTAAATGGTCCGGGCCGCCCCAAAAGGGCGGCCCTTTTCGTTTGTGGCGCGCTGAAACTGGTCATATGATCTGACCACCCAATCGCGAGAATTCCATGCCCTTCGAACCCGTCACGCAGGAGAAGCTGTCCATCGGGATCGCCCGGCAGATCGAGGATCTGATCCTGCGCGGCATTCTGCGCCCCGGTCAACGGCTGCCGTCGGAACGGGAACTGAGCGAACGGATGAACGTCTCGCGCCCGTCCCTGCGCGAGGCGCTGGCGGATCTTCAGATGCGCGGACTTCTGACGGCAAAGGCCGGTGCGGGCGTCTTTGTCGCCGACGTGCTGGGCAGCGCCTTTGCCCCGTCGCTTGTCGCACTGTTCGCCAGCCACCCCGTCGCCCTGTACGACACCATCAGCTTTCGCCGTGACATGGAGGGGCTGGCCGCAGAGAGGGCCACCCGCCACGGCACCGACACAGACCTGGCCGTCATCGATACCGTGTTCCGCAAGATGGAAGCGGCGCATCGCAAGCCCGACCCCTCGGAAGAGGCCCAGCTTGATGCCGATTTTCACCTCGCGGTGATCGAGGCGAGCCACAACATCATCCTGCTGCACATGATGCGGTCGATGTATGATCTGCTGCGGCAGGGCGTTTTTTACAACCGCGCGATCATGTTTCAGCAACGGCTGACGCGCGGTGACCTTCTGGGGCAGCATAGAGCCATCAACGTGGCGATCCAGGCGCGGGACGCCGTGGCGGCGAAAGCTGCGATCAACGCGCATATGGACTACGTCGAAGAGGCGATGCAGGAACAGCAGAAGGCGGACCAGAACGAAGGCTTCGCGCGCAAGCGGCTGGACATCGAAAACCAGCGCTGAATCGCAAAAGGCCCCGGCGCATGCGCGACCGGGGCCTTAATGTGACGAAGTCTTGCGTCGTCAGTGCATCTTGGCCTTCACCGTGGCGATCGACTCGTCGATCAGTGCATTGGCGCGGGAGGCGTCCATTTGCCGGGCAATGACGTCCTTGGCGGCGGCAACTGCGACCGTGACGGCACGGTTCTGCACGTCCTTGACCGCAGCAGCGCGGGCACTGTCAAGCTGCTCTTCCGCACTTGCCATCCGGCGCGCGATGGATGCGGCGATCTCGTCCTTCGACAGTTGGGCAGAGCGTTCGGCCTCGGTCCGGGCATTGGCGACGATACGCTCGGCCTGCTCCTGCATTTCTTTCTGCTTGCGCTCGTAAGAGGCCAGCAGCGATTGCGCCTCTTCACGCAGGGCGCGGGCCTCGTCCAGGTCGGACCGGATGCCGGCAGCGCGGGCATCCAGCATTTCGGCGATCTTGGACGGCACCTTGAAGTACAGCAGGATGGCGAGGAACAGAATGAACGCCAGCAGCACAATGAAGTTCGTGTTGTTCAACGAGATGAACGGGCCGGTTGCGGCCATCGCAGGCGACGCGATCAGGGCGAACAGCGGGATCAGAAGATGGCGCATGGCTTATCCTTTCATCCGTTCTGTGACGGCAGCGTCGATGGCGGCGCTGTCGGGCTGGCTGCCCATCGCTGCGACCAGTGCTTCGGCCACGTCTTTTGCCACGATGGCGACGTTGTCCGTCGCGCTGGCACGAATATCGGCGATCGCGGCTTCGGCCTCTGCGGTCTGAGCCTGAATCTTTGCGTCGGCGTCGACCATTGCGGCGTCCAGATCGGACTGCGCGGCTGCGCGGGCCTGATCGGCAATACGGTTCGATTCCTGACGGGCGTCGGCCAGCGCCTTTTCATAGGCGGCCTCGGCCTCGGTCGCGCGCAGCTTGAGGTCTTCTGCGGCGGCAAGGTCGTTGGAAATGGTGCCGGAGCGTTCCGCCAGAACACCGCTGATGCGCGGCAGGGCGACACGGGACAGCACCAGGTAAATCACGACAAGCGTGACCAGAAGCCAGAATATCTGGTTCGGAAATGTCGAGAAATCGAGCTGCGGCATGCCGCTTTCGACCTCTGTTGCGACGACGTCTGGAGTAGCCATCTTCGGTCCCCGGTTCCCTTGGGTTTCAACGATCCGATGCGGGGATTACCCCGCACCGGAAAGTCGTAAGGATGTCGTGCAGGTCTTAGACTGCGAACATCAGCAGCAGAGCGACGAGGAACGAGAAGATCCCCAGAGCTTCTGCAAAGGCCAGGCCGATGAACAGCGTCGCGGTCTGCGAAGCGGCGGCAGAGGGGTTGCGCAGTGCGCCAGCCAGGAAGTTGCCTGCCACGGTGCCGACGCCGATGGCGGCCGCACCCGAACCGATGCCAGCCAGACCGGCACCGATGAACTGACCCATGTTTGCGATATCGCCTTCCATGATATTTTCTCCTTACGATGGAATTTGAGGGATGGTGAGGAAACGGACCCTAGTGTGCAGGATGCAGCGCATCTTTCAGATACACGCAGGTCAGAATTGCGAAGACGTAGGCCTGGATGCCGGCGACCAGCACCTCCAGCCCGTAGATTGCAGTGATCGCGAGGATCGACACGGGGCTGATCACGGCGATCGCCGCGAAACCCGCGAAGACCTTGATGACGGCGTGCCCGGCCATGATGTTGCCCGCCAGACGGACGGAGTGGCTGACCGGACGCACGAAATACGAGATCAGCTCGATCACGGCGATGACAGGGCGCAGGATGAGCGGCGCATCGGTCATCCAGAACAGCTTTAAGAAGGACGGTCCGTTCAGCACGAAGCCGAGGATCGTCACGAAGAAGAACACGCCGAAGCCCAGGATCGCGGTGACCGCGATATGGCTAGTCGTTGCAAAAGACATCGGCAGCAGGCCAAGGAAGTTGGCGAAGAGGATGAAGACGAAGATCGTCATGACATAGGGGAAATACTTCAGCCCCTCCTTGCCGCACACGTCTTCCACCATCTTGTGGGTGAAACCGTAGAACAGCTCTCCGACAGACTGGGTCCGAGTCGGCACGATGGCGCGGCCACGGCTGCCCACGACGAACAGCAGGATCACGGCCAAGGCAGCCAATGCCAGCCACAGCGTCACGTTCGTCGGCGTGTACCAGTGAATTGGAGGGACCGGGAACGTCGGGCTGAAGATCCCGCCTTCGCCAAAGATCGGACGGACGATGAACTGGTCGAGCGGATGAAAGACAAGGCCGCCGGCGTCATGCGCCGCATCGGCATTCATCGCGAGGTCGCCCGCACCATGGGTCGCTGCCTCGGTCGTTTCGGTTGCCACATGACTAGCCACGTCTGTCACCCTCGTTCTTGGCTGTCGGCCCCTCTTGGCCCGCCAGTTGTTTCTTCTGCAATTCCTTGGCGGATTGCAGCATGGTCTTGACGCCCGCAGCGAGGCCAAGAAAAACGAACAGCACCAGAAAGATCGGAAGGGTTCCAAGGAACCGATCAAGACTGTAACCGATGCCGAAACCGATCCCTAGACCGGCCACAAGCTCGATCACCATCCGCCAGGCAAGCTGCCCTTGGTAGTGACCGTCGTTCTGGACCGTTTCCTGTGGCTTCGGCTTGCGGGCTGCCAGCTTCTCCTCAAGTGCCTTCATGCGGGCACCGGGATCGTCTGGGTCCGGGCTGTCTGTCACGCGTCAAGGCCCCGTAAATTCCTCTGCATCGTCTATGCGCGGGGGTGTAGCGAGTCAAGGCGGTCGGTTCGCCGGCCAAGCTATTGTAATAACTTGATTTTGGACTCCGCGGGGCACCGCTCTCGGCGCGTTTTCCGGTCAATTTGACCCGCCCGCACATTCAACCAATCGGTTGACGATCGGGCAAGACGGGCCCTAATGGGCGCATGGCGACAAATCTGGATACCACTTTTGCGGCCTTGGCGGACCCCACCCGCCGGGCAATCCTTGCGATGCTGCTGGAGGACGACATGGCCGTCACCGACGTGGCAGAGCCGTTCCGGATGTCATTGGCTGCGATCTCCAAGCACCTGATAGTGCTGACGGCGGCGG
Source organism: Loktanella sp. DJP18 (assembly GCF_049310965.1). Taxonomy (NCBI): domain Bacteria; kingdom Pseudomonadati; phylum Pseudomonadota; class Alphaproteobacteria; order Rhodobacterales; family Roseobacteraceae; genus Loktanella; species Loktanella sp. DJP18. The sequence continues at coordinate 16,652 of NZ_JBMERN010000010.1, forward strand.
GGCTCATCTCTCAGGAAAAGCGCGGTCGCGTGAAGTGGTGCAAGCTGGAGCCGGATGCCCTGCGGGATGCGGCCGTCTGGATGCAAGGCTTTGGGCAGATCAGCGGGATCGACCTTGACGCGTTCGAGGCGTTTTTGGACGCGCAAGAGGTAGGGACATGAAAAAGGCCGCAGGGCGCTATGCCGCTGCGGCCGATACTCGCTATGTAAATCGATTGCGATTAACGCAGGCCAAACAGGCTCAAGACAGCCAATACGACAACGACCAGACCGATGATGTAGATGATGCTGCGCATGGCAGGTCCTTCCATTTTATCTGTTCATCAACCATTCGTGACCGGATTGGTTCCGCATCATTCATGCGAATTATCGCGGCGTCGTGACGATCGCGCCTTGCTTGCTCATCTGCACGGCCAGGATACCGGCTGCGATGATCACGACACCGATGACGTCCAGCGGCCCGACCGCTTCTCCCAGGAAACCGGCGGCGATCAGAACACCAAGGAACGGGTTCAGGAAATGGAACGTGCTGGCCCGCACCGCCCCGATCCGGCCGACCAGCAGGAACCAGACCCAGGTCGCGGCCAGACCCGGCACCAGCGTCGTGTAAAGGAATGCCACGATCAGCGTCGGGTTCCAGGCGACCACGAAGGGTTCGAACAGGACTGCCGGGATCGCCGTCAACACCGCACCCACCAGCAGTTGCAGGCCGACGATGGCAAGGACGTTGCCACCGGACGATGCGCCCATCACGGCCAGCGTCGCCGCCGTCAGCGACACGACACCCACGATCAAAAGGAACAGCCCAAACACGTCGGTGCCCCCAGACAGGCGCGCGCCCATGATCAGCGTGACCCCGATGATCCCGGCGACCAGACCCGCCACGCCCAGCGGACGCACCTTTGTGCCAAAGATCAGCCAGCCCGACAGGGCCACCAACAACGGCATGGTGGACCCGATGATCGCCGCCAGCGAGGCCTGCACGCTTTGCATCGCGACGAAGTTCAGTCCGAGGTACAGCGCGTTCTGGCACAGCCCGAAGACCAGCACGCCCGTCCATTGCCGCCGGGTCAGGCGGAACGACTGGCCCAGCGCCCAGGCAATCGCGCAGCCCAGCAGGCCAGAGATGAGAAAGCGCAGCGACAGCGCCGTCAGCGGCGGCGCGTATTGCACGATGATCCGGGCCGAGGTGAATGCAGAGGACCACATCGCCGCAAAGGCGAAGCCCATGAAAAGTGCTTTGAAGTCCATGTCGCCTCAATGAAAAAGGGCCGCCCGTCGGGGCGACCCTTTCCCTAAATCAGACCGGACGCAAGATCAGCCGTTCACGCTGTCCTTCAGCGCCTTGGCGATCGTCATCTTGACGACCTTGTCGGCGTCCTTCTTCATCTGCTCGCCCGTGGCGGGGTTGCGGACCATCCGCTCGGGACGCTCGCGGCAGTAGATCTTGCCGACGCCGGGCAGCGTGACGGCACCGCCGCCGGACACTTCGTCGGTGATGATCGCGGTCACGGCGTCAAGCGCTGCGCCGGCGGACTTCTTGTCCATGCCGGTCTTGTCGGCCAGTGCGGCGACAAGCGCTGCCTTCGTCATCGGTTTGGTTGCCATTGGTCGGTTCTCCCTTGAATGCCCCCAACTCTGGGGCCGGTTGGACGTCATTTAACGTAATGTTGTGGGACACCACAACGCTTTGTGCAGTCATGCAAGCCAAAAATGCGGCTTTTTGCCATATTTTGCTGGGTTCAAAGGAAAGCTGTCTCTTCAAAGCTACGTAATTTGCGACTGTGGATGCGTTCCAGCGGCATGTCGCGCAGCGTTTCCATCGCGCGAATACCGATCATCAGGTGATTTGCCACCTGAGTCCGATAGAAATCAGAGGCCATGCCCGGCAGTTTCAGCTCTCCGTGCAGGGGTTTGTCGCTGACGCACAACAGGGTGCCATAGGGGACGCGAAACCTGAAACCGTTGGCGGCGATGGTGGCGCTTTCCATGTCGAGAGCGACCGCCCGCGACTGCGACAGCCTTTGCACCGGGCCGGAATGATCGCGCAACTCCCAGTTCCGATTGTCGATGGTGGCGACCGTGCCGGTGCGCATGATGCGCTTCAGCTCATAGCCTTCCAGCTTCGTCACCGCTTCGACCGCGTCTTCAAGGGCGATCTGGATTTCCGCCAGCGCCGGGATCGGCACCCAGACGGGCAGGTCCGCGTCCAGCACATGGTCCTCGCGCAGATAGGCGTGGGCCAGCACGAAATCGCCCAGCCGCTGCGAATTGCGCAGCCCCGCGCAGTGACCCACCATCAGCCAGGCATGCGGACGCAGCACGGCGATATGGTCGGTCGCGGTCTTGGCATTCGACGGCCCGACACCGATGTTGACCAGCGTGATGCCGGCCCCCTGCTTGCGCGTCAGGTGGTAGGTCGGCATCTGGGGCAACTTTGTCGGCACGATCATCGGTGCCTCGGGGTCCGTGATGACCTGGTTCCCCGGCCCAACGAAGGCGGTGTAGCCGCTGTCGGGGTCCGCCAGCATCTGCCGTGCGAACGCCTCGAATTCCTCGATGTAGAACTGATAGTTCGTGAAGAGGACGTGGTTCTGGAAATGCGCAGGATCGGTCGCGGTGTAATGGGCCAGCCGCGCCAGCGAATAGTCGATGCGCTGCGCCGTGAAGGGCGCCAGCGGTGCCGCCCCGTCGGGGTAAAGGAACCCGTTGCCGTTCACGATATCATCATGCGTCGTGGACAGGTCCGGCACGTCGAAGATGTCGCGCAGGTGGAAATCGGCGGCCCCTTCCTGCGGCACCGTCACGGAGGCGTCGTTCGCCACGGCGAAATGCACCGGCATCGGCGTGGTCGAGGCGCCGATCGTCACCGGCACCCGGTGGTTCTGCATCAGCAGGCCGATCTGCTGTTCCAGATAGTGCCGAAACAGGTCGGGCCGCGTGACAGTCGTCGAATAGGTCCCCGGTTCCGGCACATGGCCAAAGGACAGTCGGCTGTCGGTGGGCGCAAAGCTTGTCGTGGTCAGCCGGATTTCGGGATAATAGGCGCGATAGGCGGCGTCGGACTGACCGGTGCGCAGAACCTCGGAAAAGTGCGCGGTCAGAAAATCGGTCGCGGCATCGTAGAGGGCGCAAAGCCGCGTCACCGCGGCGGCGGCGTCATCGAATGTTGCGGGCTCGGGCACGTCCGGGCTGCGCAGCGGGCGGATGTCGGTCATTGCGGCCCCTCGAACAGCGGAGTCAGTTTGAACGTGGTCACATCGACCAGACCAAGGTCGCTGATCCGCAATTCGGGGATCACGACAAGCGCCAGCAGGGAATGCTGCATGTAGGCGTTGTTCAATGTGCATCCACAATCCGCCATCGCCCGCACCATCCGGCCTGCATCGGCGGCGACCTCTGCCGCCGGGCGGTCGGACATCAGGCCCGCGATGGGCAGAGCGACCAGCGCGATCTCTGCCCCGTCCTTCCAGACCGTGATGCCGCCGCCGACCTCGCCCAGCCGGTTCGCGGCCTGTGCCATCATGTCCCGGTCGGTGCCGACAACGATCATGTGGTGGCTGTCGTGCGCCACGGTCGAGGCGATCGCCATGCGTCCGGTGTATCCGAACCCCGATACGAAGCCGTTGACCACGCCCCCCGTCGCCCGGTGCCGTTCCACCAGCGCGATCTGGCAAACCTCTCCCGTCGCCTGCACGCGGCCTTCGGTGACGGGCAATTCGAAGGTCAGGGCTTTGGTCGGTGCCTGGTTTTCGACGACACCGATCACTTTCGCTGTGACCGCATTTGCGCCCGCCGGGGCCTGCACGGCAAAGTCTTCCGCATCCAGCACCTTGCCCAGATGCACCGTCTGCCGCGCGGTCGCGGGCCAGTCGTAATGCGGGCAGTCCACCGTGATCCTGCCATCCATCGCCACCGTCCGCCCCCGCGCAATCACATGCTCGATGGGCAGGGTGACAAGGTCTGACGTCAGGATCATGTCGGCACGCCGCCCCGGTGCAATCGACCCCAGGTCGCGTTCCAGTCCGAAATGCGTCGCGGTGTTGATCGTGGCCATCTGCAAAGCCACGACCGGATCACAACCGCAGGCGATGGCATGACGCACCACGCGGTTCATATGACCTTCGTTCACCAGCGTTTCGGCCATGCAGTCATCGGTGCACAGGATGAAGTTGCGCGGATCGAGCCCACGTTCCGTTACTGCCGTGATCTGGCTTTCGACGTCATACCAGGCGGAGCCCAGCCGCATCATACTGCGCATCCCCTGCCGCACACGGGCGATGGCGTCTGCCTCGGCAGTGCCTTCGTGGTCGTCGGCGGCCCCGCCGGCGGCATAGGCATGGAACGGCACGCCTTTGTCAGGGCTGGCATAATGTCCACCGACGGTCTTGCCCGCGCGCATCGTCGCCGCCATTTCGGCCAGCATCTGCGCGTCGCCATTGATGACACCGGGAAAATTCATCATCTCGCCCAACCCGATGATGCCGGGCCATTGCATCGCCTCGGCCACGTCATCGGCGGTGATCTCATACCCCGTGGTTTCCAGACCGGGGGCAGAGGGGGCGCAGGACGGCATCTGGGTAAAGATGTTCACCGGCTGCATCAGCGCCTCGTCGTGCATCATCCGCACGCCTGCAAGCCCCAGCACATTGGCGATTTCGTGCGGGTCGGTGAACATGCTGGTGGTGCCGTGCGGGATCACGGCGGCAGCGAATTCGGAGGGCGTCAACATCCCGCTTTCGATGTGCATGTGCGCGTCGCACAGACCGGGAATCAGGAAGCGGCCCTTGCCGTCGATCACGTCCGTCGCCGTGCCGATGCAGTGGGTCGCGTCCGGCCCGACATAGGCAAAGCGACCCTCGGCCACGGCTACCTGCCAGCCGTCCAGCACCTCTCGGCTATGGACATTGACCAGACGGACGTTGTGGACGACCAGATCGGCGGCGACGCGACCGGCGGCCACGGCGACAAGGCGGGGGGCGGAGTCCGCCCATGAGGGAATGTGATGCGACATGGCCGAACGTGACACCAAAGGCCCGCCACCTTCAACCCCGCGCTTCAGGGCAGTTTGTGAATTTCCAGTGGCACCTGATCGGGATTGAGGCGCATGACCGTGTAATTCAACGCCCCCGCGATGGTGACCCAAATCAGGTTGGGAACGAACGCCATGCCTGCCCAGAAATCCACGCCGAAATGCGTGATCGTCGCCCCCAGCACCGCAATCCACAGCGCCGCCATGATGGGCAGCGATCCCTTCAGCCGGCGCAGTCCAAAGAACACTGGCGTCCACAGCGCGTTCAACGCGATCTGCGCCGCCCAGAACGCCATCGCATATTGGTTTCCGTCCAGCGGCGCGACACGCGCACCCGCAAAGGCGATAAGCAGGTAAATCGACGTCCACATGATCGGGAACGCCCAGTTCGGCGGCGTCCACGCGGGCTTGTTCAGGCGTTTGTACCACTCGCCTGTCGGGAACAGCGCACCGGTGGCGCCGGCGGCGAAGGTCGCGGCAAGGAAGATCAGGAACAACGTCACGGACATGGGGTCGGCCTTTCGCGGGCGGTCCCTCTCTATCTAGGCGCTTTGACGGCTCTGTCCATGCCCTGCCTCGTGCCGTGCCAGATCGGCCAGCGTGTCCAGCACCGCCGTTGCGCGGCGGGCGGGTCTGGTCCTGCGCCCGGCGGCATCGACAAGAAAGGCGACCTCGGCCAGCGGCGGCGCAAACATGACCGCAGGGCGCGGCATCATGTAGGTCACGGCGGTCAGGCCTGCCGCCTGCCCGATCCAGACGATCTTTTGCACCTTTGTCGTGCGGGCACGGCGGGTGATGGAATCATAGTCCTGCCGCCGCACCTGCCGCCCGATCCCGTCGTAGATCAGCCGCGCCGCCCAGATGCCAAGACGCGCGGTGGACGGCAGCCCGGCAATACCGGATTCGGACCGGCGATACAGCCTGTCCGCCTCGGTCAGAAGGCGGCGCACCATCAGGCGCTGCACCGGGCCGGGTTGCGGGTTCGACAGGAACGCGGCTGGCGTCAACCCGGCTTCGGCCAGCCAGTCGGTCGGCAGGTAAAGCCGCCCCTCGCGCGCATCCTCGCCCACATCTCGGGCGATATTGGTCAGTTGCATGGCAACGCCCAGATCGCAGGCCCGCGCCAAGGTATCGGCGCAACGCACGTCCATCAGCACGCACATCATCGCGCCGACCGCCGCGGCAACCCGCGCCGAGTAGGCGCGCACGTCGGACAGTGTGGCATAGCGGCGTTGCTGCGCATCCCAAGCCAGCCCCTCCAGCAGGGCATCGGGCAGTGCGCGCGGCATATCATGCGCGGCGACGATGGCGGCAAAGGCGCGATCCTCCGGCGCGTTGCGGGGCCGGCCCGCGTAGGCAAGGTCGAGCCGGTCCCGAAGGCGCAGCACGGCACCGGCCTTGTCCGCACCCTCGTCCACCTCATCGTCGGCCAGTCGGCAGAAAGCATAGAGGGCCAGTGCCGGATCGCGCACCTTTGCGGGCAGCAGACGGCTTGCCGCATGGAATGACAGCGATCCGGTGCGGATCATGGCGCGGCAATGGTCCAGATCGGCGGGTGCGATGCCATGCGCGGTCATTCGGCGGCCATCTTCATCGCGGGAACCTGGCGAGCGTCGGGCACCAGCTTGCCCAGCACCTCGGCGCTGGACACGACACCGGGCACACCTGCGCCGGGATGGGTGCCTGCGCCGACAAGGAACAGACCCTTCGCCTCTTCGCTGACATTGTGGGGGCGGAACCAGGCGGATTGCAGGATGCGCGGTTCGATCGAAAACCCCGACCCGTGAGGAGAGAGATAGCGGTCGCGGAAATCCTCGGGCGTGTAGATCAGGTCCGTCGTCAGGTGATCCCGGAAACCGGGGATCAGTGTATCGAGGACCGCCGCCACCTTGTCACGGTAACGCATCTTCTCGGCCTGCCAGTCGATGGGGTTGGCGTGACCCAGATGCGGGACGGGCGACAGAGCATAGAAGGTATCTCCACCCGCTGGTGCCACGGATGGATCGGTGACAGAGGGGCGATGGACATACAGCGACATGTCGTCGGCCAGATGCCCCTTGATGAAGATGTCGTGCAGCAGCCCCTCATACCGCGGGCCGGCCATGATCGTGTGATGGCCGACGTCGGCCCACTTGCCGCGCGTGCCTCTCGTGCCGAAATACCAGACGAACAGGCCCATCGACCAGCGCCGGTTGCGCAGTTTTGCATCAGTCCAGCGTTTGCGTGGCGCGTCCTTCAGCAACGTGCCATAGGTATGCCCCGCGTCGGCGTTGCTGATGACCAGGGGCGCAGCCAGTTTGCGGCCCGTTGCCAGCGTCACGCCCTGTGCGGCACCACCCTCGATCGTGATGCGCTGGACCTGCTGCCCCAGCCGGATCGTCCCGCCCTGCGCGCGCACGACGTCTGCCATCGCATCCGCAATCGCCTGGACGCCGCCCATCGCGTAGTGGACGCCGAATTCCTTCTCCAGATAACTCACTAGCGCATAGATCGAGGTGACGTTGCTGGGGTCGCCGCCGATGAACAGCGGGTGGAACGACAGCGCCATGCGCAGACGTTCGTCCTTGACCCGCGCCCGCGCCAGCCCGAGGATCGAGCGGTCGGCCCGCAACTTGGCGAACTGCGGCAGGACCTTGATCGTCTCCCACGCGCGGTGCATCGGCTGCGCGACCATGCCTTCGAACCCGAGCTTGTAGCGCGCATGACTGTCGCGGAGAAATTGGTGGTACCCCTTCACATCGCGGGGCGACAGGCGTGCGACCTCTGCGACCATCTCCTTCGTGTCGCCGGTGACGCGCAGGTGAGACCCGTCTGGCCAGCGAATCTCGTAGAACGGGGTCAGCGGGCGCAAGTCGACGTCCGCGTGGAAATCGCGACCGCAGGTGGCCCAGAGTCTTTCATAGACCTGCGGCACGGTCACGATGGTCGGGCCAAGATCGAACCGGTGGCCATCCTGCATTACGGAACTGCCCCGACCCCCGACCCGGTCAAGTCGATCGAGGACGGTGACGGCGTAGCCCTTGGCCCCCAGCCGCATGGCAGCGGCAAGCCCGCCAAGGCCTGCGCCAATCACGATGGCGCGGTTGTCGGTGGTTGGTTGCGGTGCATGTCTGGTCATGGAAACACGTTAGGTGTGTCAATCAAAGTTGACAATATCCTTTCGCAGATATCGCGATAGACACGCAACTAGGGTTGAACGCTTCTCAAAATGTGTCAGGATTGGTTTACACATCGGTAGGAAAATCATGCCCCAGACCGTCAGCCTCAGCCTCTACCGCTTTTCAGGGTTTCGCAGCCGTGCCTGGGCGCTGGGAATGATGGCACTGGCCCGCGGCCCGTTGGCCCGCACACCCGACATCGGCTTTTGGAAGCTGTGCGGCGCGGGGGTCGGTCACGGCTTTACCCCGACCGCCAATCCCGCCGTCATCGCGATCCTTGCGGTCTGGCCGGACGCGCCCACGGCCCGCAGCCGGACGACAGGGACCATCTTTGCCTGCTACGCCGCCCGCGCCACGGAAACCTGGACAGTGTTCCTGACGCCGACCAGCGCACGCGGGCAGTGGTCTGGGCAACAGCCCTTTTCCGTCGCATCACCATCGACCGGCCCGCTTGCCGCGCTGACTCGTGCCACGATCCGGCCCGGCATCCTGCGCAGGTTCTGGACCCGCGTGCCGCGCATTTCGGACATGATCGGGGCCGATCCGAATGTCACCTTCAAGATCGGGATCGGAGAGGTGCCGATGCTGCATCAGGTCACATTCTCGATCTGGCCGGATCAGGCCGCGATGGACGCCTTCGCGCGCACCGGTCCCCACGCCGAGGCGATCCGCGCCGTCCGCCGCGAAGGCTGGTTTGCCGAAGAGCTTTACGCCCGCTTCACCGTCCTGTCCGATCACGGGACATGGGGCGGCACCTCACCGATAAAGGAGGTCGCATGACCGCACCCTTCCCCTTTTCCGCCATCGTCGCCCAAGACGAGATGAAGCAGGCGATGATCCTGACCGCCATCGACCCCTCGATCGGCGGCGTGCTGGTGTTCGGTGATCGCGGCACCGGCAAATCGACCGCCGTCCGCGCACTGGCGGCCTTGCTGCCGCCGATCACGGTGGTGGACGGTTGCCCGGTGAACTCTGCCAAGGTTGCCGATGTGCCGGACTGGGCGCGGGCTGGCCCCAAACTGAAAGAAGTGCCGACCCCCGTGATCGACCTGCCGCTGGGCGCGTCTGAGGATCGGGTGACGGGCGCTCTCGACATCGAACGGGCCTTGGCGCAGGGCGAACGGGCGTTTCAACCTGGCCTTCTGGCCCGTGCGAACCGGGGTTACCTTTATATCGACGAGGTCAACCTGCTGGAGGATCACATCGTCGATCTGCTGCTGGACGTGGCACAATCCGGCGTCAACGTCGTGGAACGCGACGGCCTGTCGATCCGCCACGCCGCCCGCTTTGTGCTTGTCGGCTCTGGCAACCCGGAAGAAGGCGAATTGCGCCCGCAACTGCTGGACCGTTTCGGCCTGTCGGTCGAGGTCGCGAGCCCCAAGGACATCGACACGCGGATCGAGGTCATGCGCCGCCGCGACGATTACGAGAACGACAATGCCGCCTTCATGCTGCGCTGGCAGGCCGAGGATGCCGCCATCCGCGACCGTATCCTGACTGCGCGCAAGGCTCTGCGCGATCTCACCACTTCAGAGGCCAATCTGCGTGACGTGGCCGAACTGTGCCTGGCGCTCGGCTCTGACGGTCTGCGCGGAGAGTTGACGTTGTTGAAGGCCGCCCGCGCCTTTGCCGCCTGGCGCGACGACACGGCGCTGACCCGCAGCCACATCCGCGCGGCTGCCCCCATGGCCCTGCGCCACCGCCTGCGGCGCGATCCGCTGGACGAGGCCGGGACCGGCGCGCGCGTCGGGCGGATCGTGGAAGAAACCCTTGGCTGAGGCCTGGGATCAGGCCTTGCTGGCGCTGCGTCTGCTGGCCATCGATCCGGGCCTTGGCGGCATCCGTATCCGTGCGCGGTCTGGCCCGGTGCGCGACGCGCTGCCGCTGCCCGATGCGGTGCGACTGCATCCCGCTATCGGCGACGACGCGCTGCACGGCGGACTTGATCTTACGGCAACTTTGGCCGCGGGACGCATGGTGCAACGGCCGGGATTGCTGGCCCGGCCCGGCCCGCTGCTGCTGACGATGGCGGAACGCTGCCGCTCTGGGCTGGCGGCGCAGCTTGCACAGCACCTCGACACTACACCCCGCGCCCTTATCCTGCTGGATGAGGGGACAGAGGACGAGGCGCCGCCGAAGGGGCTGACGGAGCGGCTGGCCTTCGACGTCGATCTGACGGACGTGCCGCTGGGCGAAGCAATGTCCGCGACGACCGGAACCGTCGCATCTGGTCACGCGACGGCCACGCCGGACCAGATTGCCCGGATCGCAGGTATCGCCGCCGCCTGCGGCATCGACAGCGCGCGCGCGCCGTTGCTGGCCCTGCGGGCGGCGCGGGCTCATGCGCGCCTGATGGGCCGGGACCGGGTGGACGAAGAAGACCTGACGACCGCCTGCACCCTGACCCTGGCGCACCGCGCGACGCGCCTGCCAGAAGTGCCTGACCCCGAGGACGATGCCCCCCGCGATCCGCCGGATCAGGACCGCACCGAAGACAGCCCATCGCCCGACGACGGCCTGCCGGACCTGCCTGACGATCTGCTGTTGGAAGCCATGCGCGCCCTGATCCCCGACGATCTGCTGGCGCGGCTTGCCGCGCAAAAGGCGCGGGCGGGACGGGGCGACGGGACCGGCGCCCTGCGCAAGGGCAACCGGCGAGGCCGGCCGCTTCCGTCACGGCAGGGCGACCTGCAGGGCGATGCCCGGATCGATATCGTGGCGACATTGCGTGCCGCCGCCCCTTGGCAGACGATCCGCCGCCACGACACCGGGCGCGACGGTCTGCATATCCGCAAGGCTGACATCCACATCCGGCGCTTTGCCGAACAGGCCGACCGGCTGCTGATCTTTACCGTCGATGCCTCCGGCTCTGCCGCGCTGGCCCGTCTGGCCGAGGCGAAGGGCGCGGTCGAACTGTTGCTGGCGCAGGCCTACGCGCGGCGCGACCACGTCGCCCTCATCGCCTTTCGCGGCACCACCGCAGAAATCCTGCTGCCGCCCACCCGCAGCCTCGTGCAGACAAAACGACGGCTGGCCGCCCTGCCCGGTGGCGGCGGCACACCCCTCGCGGCCGGGTTGGACATGGCGATGACCTCTGCCCTACTTGCGCAGCGGCGCGGCATGACTCCGACCATCTGCCTGCTGACCGACGGTCGCGCCAACGTCGCGCGGGACGGCAGCGCGGGTCGGGCGCAGGCCGCGACAGATGCCGAAACCACCGCCCGGCTGATTCGCGCGGCAGGGCTGGACGCGCTGGTGATCGACACCGGAACCCGGCCCAGCGACGCGCTGCGACACCTTGCCGGGACACTGCGCGCGCCTTATATCGCGATGCCCCGCGCCGATGCCGCCCGCCTGTCGACCGCCGTCAGCGCCGCCTTGGTCGATTGATGCGCTGGCCACCGCCCGCCGACTGGCCGATGGCCGACGTCTCGCGCAGGGTCGAGAGCCGGCCCCATCGCTGGCATGTGCAGGAACAGGGCGACGGTCCGACCATTCTGCTGCTGCACGGTGCCGGCGGTGCCACGCAAAGCTGGCGCAACCTGTTTCCCCTGTTGGCGCAGGATCATCACGTCATAGCCGTCGATCTGCCGGGTCAGGGCCATACCCGTGCCGGAACGCGCGGCAGGCATGGCGTGGCCGCAACGGCGCAGGATCTTGCGAACCTGTGCCGGCAGGAAGGCTGGACCCCCGATCTGATCGTCGGCCATTCCGCCGGTGCACCCATCGCATTGCAGATGGTGCGGGATGGCATGAGGCCAGCACTCGGCATCGTCGGGATCAATGCGGCGCTTGAGACGTTCAAGGGAGCCGCTGGCCTGTTCTTTCCTCTGATGGCCAAGACGATGGCCGCGATCCCCCTGACCGCCCGCCTTTTTGCAGCCACGACAACCGAGGCACGAGTGAAACGACTGCTGGATGGCACCGGGTCGCACATCGACGCACGCGGGGTCTCTCTGTATCAGCGCCTCGCGTCCGACACGGAACACGTCGATGGCACGCTCGAGATGATGGCGCAGTGGACGCTGGAGGATCTGAGCCGGGATCTGCCCCTGATCGACACGCCCGTCCTGTTGTTGACCGGCGACGACGACCGTGCCGTGCCGCCAGCGACAAGCGCGGCCGCGGCCGCGCGCCTGCCGCAGGGGCGGCACCTGTCCCTCGGCCCGCTGGGCCATCTGGCCCACGAAGAGGACGCCGCCAGCGTCGCCAGAATCATCGACCAGCACATCCGGGCATGAAAAAGGCCGCCGCAGTGTCCTGCGGCGGCCTGTCGTCTACGCGATCCTGACTCAGTTGGTCGGGGCAGCCTCGGCGTCGCCTTCCATGCCTTCGGTCCCGAAGGTCGCAAGGAACGCGTAAAGGTCATAGGCCTGCGCCTCGTCACGCACCTGATAGGCCATCTTGCCGCGGGCGCGGTTGTCATCCAGCGCCTCGCGCAGGAAACCGGTCGGGTCCTGAACGTAGCTGACGAAGTTGGCCTCGTCCCAGACGGCACCGGTTTCGCCGTAGGCGATCATCGCATCACCGTAGGCATAGCCTTCGTGTGTGCCGGGCGTGGCACCGGCCACGCCATAAAGGTTCGGGCCGACCTTGGCGTTGCGCCCAGCCAGCACTTCGTCAGTGGCCGGGTCCTGCACGACGTGGCAGGCGACGCACTGGCGGTTGAATTGCTCTTCGCCTGCGGCGGCATCGCCCTGCAGCGCAGCAAGGTCGATTGCGCCGGCGGCCATATGGCTTTCGGCGAAGGCGGGGGCGGCAAAAGCCGTCATCGCCAATGCAAGAGTCGTAAGTTTCATTGGTCTCTCCCTAAAGTCAGCAAATCAATGGACTTGCCCGATCTGAGTTGCAATTTAGCCTGTCTTTCCGCCGCGTCCAGTCCGCTGCGACCAAGGTCGCGTGATCACGCCACCGCCTGGCTTAGCGCGCATTGCCGCCACAGCGTACGCAGCGCGGCCATGAGGTGATCGATATCTGCGTCGGTATGCAGCGGCGAGGGCGTGAACCGCAGCCTCTCGGTGCCTTTCGGGACCGTCGGATAGTTGATCGGCTGCACGTAGATGTCCCATTCCTGCATCAGGTAGTCGGCCAGCATCCGGGTCTTGACCGGGTCCTTGATCATCACGGGGACGATGTGACTGTCGTTGGCCATGTGCGGTATGCCCGCCTGATCCAGCGCCGCCCGCAGCCGTGCGACCTGACGCCGCTGTTGCTGACGTTCCACGTCCGACACCTTCAGGTGTGCAATGGATGTGCGCGCCGCGGCGGCCACGGCGGGCGGCAGGGCGGTGGTAAAGATGAACCCGCTCGCAAAGCTGCGGATGAAATCGCACAGTGCCGCGGACCCGGTGATGTAGCCGCCGACGACGCCATAAGCCTTGCCGAGCGTGCCTTCGATCAAGGTGATGCGGTCCGCGACGCCTTCCTGTTCCGAAACACCACCGCCGCGCGGGCCGTAAAGGCCGACGGCGTGGACCTCGTCCAGATAGGTCATCGCACCGTATTTCTCGGCCACATCGACGATGGCGCGAATCGGCGATACGTCGCCGTCCATCGAATAGACGGATTCGAAGGCGACGATCTTCGGGACGTCGACCGGCAGGGCCGCCAGCTTCGCCTCCAGATCCTTCACATCGTTGTGCCGCCAGATCACCTTGGTCGCACGGGAATGGCGAATGCCTTCGATCATGCTGGCATGGTTGCCGCTGTCCGACAGGATCACACAATCCTTCAACCGGCTGCCCAGCGTCGACAGCGCCGCCCAGTTCGACACATAGCCAGAGGTGAACAGAAGCGCCGCTTCCTTGCCATGCAGATCGGCCAGCTCGGCCTCCAGCAGCAGATGGTCGTGGTTGGTGCCGGAAATGTTGCGCGTGCCCCCTGCCCCGGTGCCGGTGCGCTGCACCGCCTCGCACATCGCCTCGATCACCGCCGGGTGCTGGCCCATCCCAAGATAATCGTTGGAACACCAGACCGTGACGTCGCGCACCGCGCCGTCCTTGTAATTGCCGGCGCGGGGAAACTTGCCGCACTTGCGTTCCAACTCGGCGAAGTAGCGATAATTGCCGTCGCGCTTGAGCTGATCGATCTGGTCGGTGAACAAAGCATCAAAGTCCATGGGTCTCACTTTCTGTGTCGGGGGTGGAATGCGGCAGCATCCACCGCCAGAGTTTCGCATCAGGCAAGGGAATGACCATCAGCCAGTGTTCAAGTAGTGCGAGGCCTGCAAGTGCCGTCAACAGGGCAAAACCCGTGGCCGTGGCGGGCGCATCCGCCGACCAGAGCCGTTCGGCGCAGACGGCGAAAAGCACCGTCAGCACGGTGATCGCAAGGGGAAAGGCCAGTGAGACGGGGCCGTGCGTGAAATAGGATTTCAGATGCAGCAACCGGGCAGGCACGAATTCCGCATTGATCCGCGGCACTCCGAAATAAAGGTTCAGCTTGGCGCAAATCCGCGCCAGAAACAGCACCATGTAGGTCGCCAGCGCAACCCGGTTGACGGCACCATCGGACACCAGCACCAGCGCAAACAACCCCAGGACCAGCGCCAGTTCGTGCCACGCCACGGTGGCAAACGCCCGCTGGAATCGCGGCCAGCCGCGTAGCCCGGGCAGGCAATCGTCGCGCATCGGGCCTGTGACGACGCCGGTCAGAAAGGCCAGCTCGATCCAACCCCAGATCGCCAGTGCCCCGGCAAAGGCGGCGTAGACGCCCTCCGTCGAATGACTGTCCAGCGAACCGGCCACGAGCGTCGCACCGACGATCAGCATCGGTAGCCCGCCAAGGGTGGCCCACAGATGCGCGCGCCCGCCGACCCGGTCCGCCAGCCGCACGACCAGCAGGATCGCGCCAGTGGCGAACCACCAGGCGAACACGGCCGACACGGCAGCGATCCAAGGCGACTCCATCATTCTTCTGGTCCCCAATATCTCTGGGGAGGCTGCAGGCCGGGGGCAGCGCCCCCAGCGACATATGCCCGGACAGCGGCCATCAGTATGCAGGCTCCAACCGTGGGCTGACCGGCACGGCATTGCGTTGCACCGGTATGGTCAGAAGAGCCACGAAATTGAATGCCGCCCTCGCCCGACCGCCCAGCGCCTTCAGCTTGCCCGCAACGCCGCCCCGCTTTTCGCCCTCGGCGATCTGCACGTTCGCGGCCTGAATGCGGTTCAGCGTCGGCACCCAGCGCGGGTGGTCGATGTCCAGTGTCATCGGGAACACCTGCTTGGTGATTTCGGATGTCTTGCGGAACACCTCCTGCCCATACCAGGCCGGATCGACGCCCAGTGCGGCGTGGAACGCCGGACGCTGGTGATCGCGCACCCACATGGTCGCGAAGACGGCCGTGAGGAAGAACTTGATCCACATCCGGTTCTGCAAGCTTTCCGTCAGCTTCGGGTCGGTCTTCATCAGCAGGGCAAAGGCTTCACCGTGGCTGAACTCGTCGTTGCACCATTCCCGAAACCACTTGAAGATCGGGTGAAAGCGATGCTCCGGATGCGCCTCCAGGTGGCGGTAGATCGTGATGTAGCGGGCGTAGCCGATCTTCTCGGACAGATAGGTCGCGTAGTAGATGAACTTGGGCCGGAAATAGGTGTATTTCTTTGACTGGGTCAGAAAGCCGAGGTTCACGGCGATCCCCGCCTCGCGCAGGGCGTCGTTGATGAAGCCGGCGTGCCGCGCCTCGTCCCGCGCCATCAGCTGGAACAGCGTCGTGATGTCCTCGTTGGACCCCCGGCGCTTCATTTCCTTGTACAGGACGCAGCCCGAAAACTCGGCGGTGCAGCTTGAGATCAGGAAGTCGATGAATTCCGCCTTCAGCTTCGGCTCCATCCCGTCCCAATCGACGTGATCCCAGTCCTCGTTTTTCTTGAAATGACCCTTGTTCGGATCGCTCTTCATCTGCGCGATCAGCTTGTCCCATTCGCCCCGCACCGGCGTCACGTCGATGGCGTCCATCTCGGCAAAGTCGGTGGTGTAGAAGCGCGGCGTCAGCAGGGTGTTCTGCATCGCGACGCGGGTTGCGTCCTCGTTCGTCAGCGGCGGCAGCGCCTCTTGCGCGGCGATCGCCTCCTCGGCGGTGGCGGCTTCGGATGAATGCATTTTCATGACAGGGCCTCCTCGCTGAATGAAAACTCGCACAGTTCCATGAATTCGAAATCGCCCGTGGCCCGGGTCCAAAGCTGTTCCAGCTTGCTGGCGCGAGTGATGATGGCGGTGCGGTGTTCCTCGACCACGGTGCCGAAGGGGGCCATGATTTCCGGGCCCTGTACCAGCACCTCGTCACCGGGGTTGACGGTCGTGCCGTTGTCGAACCGGACGTGGGCGGACAGTTCCTCGAACCGGTGACTTATCGTCACGGTGCAGGGGGCGGTTTCGCGTGTCTTCGTGAAGTATCCCATGTGCGTTCCCTTTCACATCTGGCCCTGATCGGGTGGCTGACCCGCCGGGCGTGGGGTTTCAGTTCAGCAGCCGCCGAAAGGCAGCTACGTTGTCATCACCGTAGCCGATCAATGCGATGTCCATTCCCGTGGACGGATCGATGATCGACAGGGTGCCGTTCTTGTGCAGTTGCAGGGTGATCGGATCGGCCACGGGCAGGCCGGCAGTGACGCGTTTGCGTTCGACGACGCGGCCCATGACCCCGATGAAACCGGCCTTGTCACGGTCGGACATGGCCAGCACGGTGCCGTCGATCGCCTGCGCGGCATAGGCACCGTTCCGGTCACCGATCAGGGCGATGTCCAGCGTCTGGACGACGGGCGATGCCGGCACGACGCCTGCGGCCGGTGCGCCTGTCCATCGGGCGGTGCCGACCAGCACCATCGTGGCAAGCATCAGGGTGAACATGGCGACGACAAGGCCCTTCGGGACCATCTCCTCGGACCGGGCATTGTGGATGCGTGTGGCGACTTGGGTCATGGCATCTACTCCGCTGCGACGGCATGGGACGGCGCAATGGCGTGCCGTGCGATGGTCGGTTGGCTCAGCCGTGTTTCAGCGGCATCGGTGAAAAGGCGCGCCACGGCGGCGGCATCAGGGATGCAGCGCAGGGCGGCCTGGGTGCGGTTGATGTGACCGGGGCGGACATGCGGCCATGTCATCAGGTAGGACAGACGCGTGTCCAGCGGCAGAAGAAACGCAAGCGTTCCGGTGCCACCGCGCCGCAGGTCAAGCTGGGCCGCCTCGATCTGTGTATAGGGCAGGTTCAGTGTCATGGTCAGCGCGGCCCCGATCCGCAGGCCGACCCGCTTGTTCGTCAGGGTATAGACCGTGGCACGCGCCTGAACCCATGCCAGCCCGTAAAGGACGGCACAGACGAAGGCCCCAACGATCAGAAACGGCGTCGCCAGCACGATGGACCCGGCGATGGACGTGTCGGCGGTCGATATGCCGAACCGCCAGACCGCCAGCAGGATGAAATATCCCGCGACCCATTTGGCCTTGAACGCCTCGATCCACAGACGACGGGTGTCAGGGCTGCCCTGCCAGATGATATGTTCATCGCGCGGCAGGGCCTCTGGCAGACCGCGCACCGGTTCGAACTTGAAATCGTCGTGGTTCATGTCGTTGTCCCCTCTTGTCCCCGTGATGCGGCCCCGGTGGCTGACCGGGACCGCCGCGATGTGTTACAGAACGTTGCCTGACCGCGCCTCGGAGGCATAGAGCGTGCCGCCGCCGACGTAGGCCATGATCTTTTCCTCTTCGAGCAGGGTGATCTGCCCGTCCGCCTTGATGGTCGGGATGCCCGCCCAGTTATGTGCATGAAGTGCGCGGACGCGGACACGGTCGGCCATCACCCGCGACATTGCCATCGGCACAAGGCGCGTCTGGCCCGACCCTTCCGGGTTCAGATCGACGACAAGATAGCGGATCAGCTGCTCTGGCACGTCGATCCACATGTCGATCACGCGGCCCACGACCTCTCCATCACCGCCGACGACGGCCAGCCCGCGCGGATCGCGCCCGTAAGAGATGTGGAATTCCGGCAGTTGCGACATCGGGCGCAGCTTGGCATGGCCGTGCGCGTCAAGCTCCGGCACGTCGCGGCGCGGGGCCCAGGACGCCGGGCCGACGCCATCGACCATCGGGTCGCCGGTAGGCACCCAAGGGCTGCCCGTCGCGATCGACGACGGGGCCAGCGCCAAGTCGGTGCGCATGTGCGCTGCCTCGAACGCAAGACTCGGCACCGTCACTTCGCCGCGCCCGTCGCGCAGATGGAATGTCTTCGGGCTGGGCAGCGGCCAGAGGCTTTCGTTCGCCGGGATCTCGTCGCTGTCGTTGCGCAGGGGGTAGCCTTCGCGCATGTTTTCGCGCTGGAGATAGATCACGAGGCCCGCAAAGAAGACCCAGAACATGTAAAGCGCGACCTGCGCCAGATCGACATGTCCAAAAAATGTGACGCCAAGCATGGGAATGATCCTTTCAGGTGGGGAAGTCGGACAGCTGCAGCTTGCCCGACGTTCCAGTGTTCATCGCCTTCGTCCGCACCAGCGGGCCAAGAACGATGAGGGTGAGGAAAAGTAGGCCGATCTCGGTGTGGTAGACGACCGAGTAGCCGGTGGCAGGCGTGGCGAGCGCCTCGGACAGCATGCCGTTCCCGGCGGCATGATTGACGAGGTCGCGGATCGCGCCCCCGATGAAGATGGACAGACCGGCACCCGTCGCCTGCGCCGCCCCCCAGGCCCCCAGCGCCAGTCCGCGTCCGGCAGCGCCGACGGCGGGCATGGTCATGGCGGCGGTCAGGGTGGCGATGCCGAACAGCCCGCCGCCGAACCCGATCAGCGCGGCTCCGGCAAAGAACATCGCGGTGGACCCCATCGGTGCCGCGAAGATGACAAGGCAGAACGCCGCAAGGCCTGCGAGAATGCCGCGTGCCGCCATCCGCATCGGATCGGTCGCGGCGGCCAGCCAGCGGGCGGCCATGATGAAGCCGATCAACGCACCGGCAGCCCAGCTTGCGGTCAGCAGCGTGGTCGACGACACGGACAGGCCAAGGATCTCTCCGCCGTAGGGTTCCAGCAACACATCCTGCATATTGAAGGCGATGGTCCCGAAAAAGACGACCGCCAGCAGGCGCCCGGCATCCCCGCCACGCGTCAGATCGAGCCAGGCATCGCGAAAGGTCGGACCCTGCGCCGCGCGCTCTGCCTTGGACATCGGCTGCACATGCTCTTGCTTCCACAGGGCGATCACGTTCAACACCAGCGTGACGACAGCGGTGCCCTGCACCACCTGCACCAGCCGCAGCGCCGAGTAGTCGCGCAGCAGCGCACCGATGATGACGGACGAAATAGCCATGCCCACCAGCAGCATGACGTAAAGCAGGGCGACGACCTTCGGCCGTGTCTCCTCGGTCGCGCGGTCGGCGGCCAGCGCCAGACCGGCGGTCTGCGTCATGTGCATTCCAAGGCCGGTCAGCAAGAACGCAAGGCCGGCACCGACGTATCCGGCCCAGTCGGCGTTGATCGCCCGGTCGCCCGCCAGTACCAGCAGCGCCATCGGCATGATCGCCAGACCGCCGAACTGCCACAGTGTGCCGAACCACAAGTAGGGAATGCGTTTCCACCCGATGGCAGAGCGATAATTGTCGGACTTGAACCCGACCAGTGCCCGGAACGGGGCCACCAGCACGGGAATCGCGATCATCAGTGCGACCAGCATTGCGGGAATCTGCAATTCGACGATCATCACCCGGTTCAGCGTGCCCAGCAGCATCACGCTCGCCATCCCGACGGACACCTGAAACAGGCTCAGCCGCATCAACTGGCGCAGCGGCAACTGGTCGCTTGCGGCATCCGCAAAGGGTAGCGCGCGCAACGAAAGTTTCTTGAGGGCGTTGGCCTTGAGGATCATCTGCGCGCACCTTCCAGCACGTATGCGGTCGAAATGTAGAAGCCCGAGGTCACGCGACTGACCTCGCGCAGGTGGCCGGGGACGGCAGCATCCCGCAGCGCCTGCGCGATGCCCCGCGCGGTATGCGGCACCATCTGCGGGCTGCGGTCGCCACGCGGGAAAAGCTTGCCGATCCGGAACATCGCCATCAGTAGCGGCGTGCGCGGCGCAAGGGTGAAGGCGACCCGCCCGGTGATGCGGGGCACCGCGCGGCCCAGCACGTCGGCAATGTCGGCGGTCGTGTAATAGATCATGGAATCCATCGCGATGGCGTGGTCGAAGGTGCCGGTCGTCGCATCCAGCATGTCGCCTGCAACCCAGGTGATCCGGCCCGCCAAATGCGCCGGCATCCGCCGCCGGGCGATGTCGATCAGCGCGGGAGAGATGTCGACGCCCACGACCTCGGCCCCCCGCTCGGCCAAAGCCACGGTTGCCGCCCCGGTGCCGCAACCGGCATCCAGCACGCGCAACCCGGTCAGGTCGGCGGGCAGTTGCGCCAGCAGCAGGTCCCGCATCCGGTCACGCCCAGCCCGCACAGTCGCGCGGACGCCACTGACTGGTGCGTCAGAGGTCAGCCGCGCCCAGACCTGGGTGGCAGAGCGGTCGAAGTAATCCTCGACCCGGTCGCGGGTGGCGGCGTAATGGGACATCAATCGAACCCCAGCAACTCGAAGATCTCGCGATCAGGCAGACATTCCGGGGCCATCGGCAGGGTGCCGTTCCACAGCGTTTCGGCCAGCCGCATGTATTCCTTGCGGACCTGCACGATCTCCTCGTCGTCGGGCATCTCGAACAGGGTCTTCTTCTTCAGCCGTGACCGTCGGATCGCATCCAGATCTGGCATGTGTGCCAGCCGGTTGAAGCCGACGGTGCGACAGTAGCGGTCCACCTCGTCGGTATCCTTGCTGCGATTGGCGACGCAACCGGCCAGCCGCACCTTGTAATTGGTCGATTTAGCCTGCACGGCCGCGATGATCCGGTTCATCGCATAGATGCTGTCGAAATCGTTTGCGGTCACGATCAGGGCCCGGTCCGCGTGCTGCAAGGGGGCCGCGAAACCGCCGCAGACCACATCGCCCAGCACGTCGAAGATCACGACGTCCGTGTCTTCCAGCATGTGATGCTGCTTCAGCAACTTCACCGTCTGGCCCACGACATAGCCGCCGCAGCCCGTCCCCGCCGGAGGCCCGCCCGCCTCCACGCATTTCACGCCGTTGAAACCTTCGAAGACGAAATCCTCGGGCCGCAACTCCTCGGCGTGGAAATCCACGTCCTTGAGGATGTCGATGACGGTCGGCACCAGCGTGCCGGTCAGGGTAAACGTGCTGTCATGTTTGGGGTCGCAACCGATCTGCAGCACCCGCTTGCCCAGCATCGAGAATGCCGCCGACAGGTTGGAGCTGGTCGTCGATTTCCCGATCCCGCCCTTGCCGTAGACCGCAAAGACCTTGGCCCCTTCGATCTTGGCATCCTCGTCCTGATGCACCTGGACAGAGCCTTCTCCATCCATGCCGCGCAGGTTCGGTATCTCGTCTCTGGGGCTCATGAGAGCCTCCTTTCCATCGGGGCACTGGTCCCCAGTTTCTTCTGGTCAAAAATATCCCGGGGTCTGGGGCAGCGCCCCAGTCCAAGGTTCGAAAGGTTGCGCAAACACATCATTCCGCCGCAATCCCTTCCATCCGGTCTTCCAGCGCATCCGCCGCGTCCTGCAAGGCCGCCAGCGTCGCCGCATCGGGTGCCCAATAGGCTCGATCGGACGCCTCCAGCAGCCGGTTTGCCATGCGCATCGACGCCTGCGGGTTCAACGCGGCCAGCCGCTCGCGCATCGCCGCGTCCAGCACGAAGGTCTCGCTCAGCCGCTGATAGACCCAAGGGTCCACCGCGCCGGTCGTCGCCGACCAGCCCATCGTGTTGGTGATATGCGCCTCGATCTGGCGCACGCCCTCGTGACCATGCTTCAGCAGACCTTCATAGAATTTCGGGTTCAGGCTGCGGCTCCGCGTCTCGAGCGCGACCTGATCCTTCAACGTGCGGACCTTGTTGCCGCCGCGGGTCTGGTCGCCGATGTAGACGGGCGTATCGACGCCGCCCTTCGCCCGCTTCACCGCCCGCGCGATGCCGCCCAGCGTGTCGAAGTAGTGGTCGACCGAGGTCACGCCCAGTTCCACCGATTCCAGATTCTGGTAGGCCAGATCGACATGCGCCAAGGTCTTTTGCAGCAGCCCCGCGTTGTGGCTGGCCTTGCCGTTCACACCATAGGCAAAACTCTTGCGTGCCTCATAGGCGTCGGCCAGCTCGTCCTCGTCGCCAAAGGCAGAGCTGTCGATCAGCTGGTTCACGTTCGAACCGTAGGCCCCTTCCGCGTTGGAAAAGACGCGCAGCGCCGCCTCCTCGATCCCGCAACCGGTCTCGGCCATATGAGCCATCGCGTGAACCCGGATGAAGTTCAGATGCGCCGGCTCATCGGCCATTGCGCATTTCAACGCGGCCTCGGCCAGCAATTTGGTCTGCAAGGGCAGCAGGTCGCGGAAAATGCCGGACAGTGTCATCACGACGTCGATGCGCGCCCGACCCAGAACCTCCAGCGGCACAAGGTCCGCGCCTGCAAGCCGTCCGTAGTTGTCGAACCGCGGTGCGGCCCCCATCAGGGCCAGGGCCTGCCCGATCGGGCCGCCGTCGGACTTGATGTTGTCGGACCCCCAGAGCACCAGCGCGACGGTGCGCGGCATCGTCGGATGGGTGCGCAGCAGGACATCGGCCTGTTTGGCCCCTTCCGCCATCGCGAATGCGGTCGGCATCCGGAACGGATCAAAGGCGTGGATGTTGCGCCCGGTCGGCAGGATGCCGGGGTTGCGCATCAGGTCGCCGCCGGGGACGGGTGCGATGAACCGCGCCGACAGCGCACGCATCAGGGCGGGCAGTTCATGGTCGGTGCGCAGCAGGCGGTCCGCATCGCGGGCGGCATCCGTGTCGCCCATCAGCGCCACCATTTCCGCCCGCGCGGCGTCGGTCATCGGGCGGCCGACGATGTGCAGCCCGTCGGGGATCAGCGACCCTTCGGTTTCCAGCACGGTCAGCCAAAGGCGGTTCAGGTCGTCAGCCGCAAGGTCCAGCGCCTCGGCCTGTTCGACGATCATCACCTGCAGATCGCGCCGCTGCGGATCATGCGCTGCCATGCCGCGCCACCGGGTCAGGCTGTCCTTGAGGTCCAGCAACCCCTTGTAGAGACCCGCCTGCGCCAACGGCGGCGTCAGGTGCGTGATCGTGACGGCGTTGCTGCGACGCTTAGCCAAAGTTGCCTCTGACGGGTTGTTCGCGGCATACAGATACACGTTCGGAAGTTCTCCGATCAGACGGTCGGGCCAGTCGCGCGCGCCAAGTCCCGCCTGCTTGCCCGGCATGAATTCCAACGCGCCATGCATTCCGAAATGCAGCACCACATCGGCCCGCAGGGTGTTGCGCAGCCACAGATAGAACTGCGTAAAGGCATGGGTCGGCGCAAAGCCACGCTCGAACAGCAGACGCATCGGGTCGCCTTCATAGCCGAAGGTGGGCTGCACCCCCACGAAAACCTTGCCGAAGTGACGCCCGAGGATGAACACCCCGCGCCCGTCCGATTGCACTTTACCGGGGGCGGGGCCCCAGGCGGATTCGATCTCGCTCAGCCAGGGGGTATGGGCAACGATATCGTCGGCGGTTACATGGGCGGCGACATTCGCCTCTTGCCCGAATTGCGCGGCATTGCCTTTCAACATCAGGGTCCGGAGGGAATCCACGTCGGCGGGCACTTCGACATCATAGCCGTCCGATTTCATCTGGGTCAGCGTGTTGAACAGGCTCTCGAACACACTCAGATAGGCTGCGGTGCCGACGGCCCCGGCGTTGGGGGGGAAGCCGAACAGGACGATGCCCACGGTCTTGTCGGCGTTGGATTTGCGCCGCAGGGTCGCCATGCGCAGGGTCTTTTCGGCCAGGCTCGCGATCCGCTCCGGGCAGGGAGCCATTGCCTTGTCGCCCGGCGCACTGCGGCAAGCCAGCGCGCAGCCCGTGCAGGCCTCTGCGCCGTGACGCCCGGCAAAGACGGTGGGTGCCGTCGCGCCGTCGATCTCGGGCAGGGCCACCAGCATCGTCGTCTCGACCGGGCCAAGACCCTGTGCGCTGGCACCCCACTGGGCCAGCGTCTGAAATTCCAACGGCTGTGCGGCGATATAGGGCACGTCCATCGCCGACAGCAGCGCGATGGCGGCGGGACTGTCGTTATAGGCCGGACCGCCGACAAGGCTGAACCCGGTCAGGGACACCATCGCATCGACCTTGCCGTGAAAGTAGCGCTGGATCGCCGGCGTTGCATCCAGCCCACCGGCGAAGGCGGGCACGACGGCCATGCCCTTTGCCTCGAACGCAGCGACGACGGCATCGTAATGCGCGGTGTCCGACGACAGGATGTAGGACCGCAGCATCAGCACGCCGACGGTCGCCACGGCCCCGGCGGGACGCGGCAGGTCGCGCGCGTCTTCGCTGATGTGCGTGCCGAGCAGGTCCGGGTGATAGACGCCGCAATCGGGATAATCGATCGGCGGCAGCGCCTTGATGTGGCCCCAGTCGCGGCCCGTGGCATATCGGCCGACCAGCATGCGGATCATCTGCTCGATGTTCTCGTCCGACCCGCCCAGCCAATATTGCATGGACAGGAACCAGTTGCGCAGGTCCTGCGCCTTTCCGGGGATCAGCCGCAAGATCTTGGGAAGCCGGCGCAGCGTCTTCATCTGGGACTGGCCCGATATGCTGGCCTTCGCCTGGGGCTTCAGCTTCTTCATCAGCGCCATCATGCCAGAGGCCGGGCGCTGCATGTCCAGATCGCCCATCTTGGTCAGGCGCACGATCTCGCTGTCGGCGATGACGTTGATCATCGCGGCGCAGCCCGCGCGGCGCGCGACCAGCGACGGCATGATCGCGTCGGTATGTTCCTCGAGGAACAGCAGGTTGGTGACGATGATGTCGCCCTGTGCAACGGCTGCCTGTGCATCGGCCAGGGCCGCCGGATTCTCGCCCCACTCCGCCGCCGCGTGGATGCTGATCTCTAGTCCCGGAAAAGCCGTCACAAGGCGGTCGCGCACCCGTGCCGCAGGACCGGCCGTATGGCTGTCCAGCGTGACGATCACGAAACGGAAGGGATTGGGGCCACTATCGCGCATAATGTGCCTTTGCCTCGTAAAGCGTATCGAGGCTGATCTGGTTGATGCCTTTCTGAACCGCAAAGGCCTCGGTATTCCGCCGCGCCTTGCCACGCACGAAGAACGGGATCTTCTTCAGCTCGCGTTCCGCATCCGACAGCCAGACGATGTCGGCAGCGGCCTGACCATCGGGCGAAACCCCTTCATTCATCTGGCCCGGTAAACTCCCGCCCCGGTGATTTTGCAAAGCCAAATGCACCTGAGAGGCTTCGGTGACCACAACCGGCGCTGCCCCGCCATGATGGCTCGGCCCGGCCGCATCGTTGAACTCGAAATCCTCGCGGAACATGGTCAACAGGTGTTCTTCAAGCCCCATGACCAGCGGATGGATCAGCGTGTCGAAGATGACGTTGGCGCCCTCGA
Source organism: Loktanella sp. DJP18 (assembly GCF_049310965.1). Classification (NCBI taxonomy): domain Bacteria; kingdom Pseudomonadati; phylum Pseudomonadota; class Alphaproteobacteria; order Rhodobacterales; family Roseobacteraceae; genus Loktanella; species Loktanella sp. DJP18. Next base: position 42,333 of record NZ_JBMERN010000010.1, read on the forward strand.
ACCCCATGACCGGCGAATAGCGGGCGGGGTAGTCCTGCACATGGACGGGGGCCGAGATCACAGCGCAGGGAATGCCCAGCCGCTTGCCGATATGACGCTCCATCTGGGTGCCCATGATCATCTCGGGCGACGCGGCGGCGATGGCGGCCTCCACATCGAGGTAATCGTCCGTGATCAGCGCCTCGAGGCCGAGTTGCTTCGCCATCGCGCGCACGGGACGGGCCTGTTCGCGGTTGAAGCAACCGAGGCCCACGACCTCGAACCCCATCTCGTCGCGGGCCATGCGGGCCATCGCGCAGACGTGCGTGCCGTCGCCGAAGAGGAAGACCCGCTTGCCGGTCAGGTAAGTGCTGTCGACCGATGAGGTCCACCACGGCAGGCGCAGGCGGGATTCGTCGGCCTTGCAAGGCAGGCCGGTGATCGCGGCAACTTCCGCGATGAAGTCACGGGTGGCGCGGACCCCGATCGGGACGACCTTGGTGAACGGCTGGCCATGCGTCTTTTCCAGCCAGCGGGCCGCGGCCTCGCCGGTTTCCGGGTAAAGCAGGACGTTGAAGTGGGCGACGGGCAGGCGCGCGATATCGGCGGGCGTCGCGTTCAGCGGGGCCACGACATTCACCTCGATGCCAAGGTCTGACAGCAGACCCGTGATTTCCTCTACGTCGTCGCGATTGCGAAAGCCCAGCGCCGTCGGCCCGAGGATGTTGCAGGTGATCCGCGTGGTGCGCTCTTGCGGCTGCGCCAGCGCGCGGACGATCTGGTAGAACGTCTCGTCCGCGCCGAAGTTTTCCTTGCGGCTGTAGCTGGGCAGTTCCAGCGGGATGACCGGGATCGTCAGGCCCATCGTCTCGGCCAGGCCGGCAGGATCGTCCTGGATCAGCTCTGCGGTGCAGGACGCGCCCACGATGATCGCCTGCGGACCGAAGCGGTCCACGGCATCCTGACAGGCGGTCTTGAACAGCGTCGCGGTGTCGGACCCCAGGTCGCGGGCCTGAAAGGTCGTATAGGTCACAGGCGGGCGGTGGTTCCTGCGTTCGATCATCGTGAACAGCAGGTCGGCGTAGGTATCGCCCTGCGGTGCGTGCAGGACATAGTGCAGACCCTTCATCGCGGTGGCGACCCGCATGGCACCGACATGCGGCGGGCCTTCATATGTCCAGACAGTCAGTTTCATGCGAAAACCTTGGGGCGCTGCCCCAAACCCCGGAGTTTTTCTTGCCAGATGAAGCAGGGGATCATTCGGCGGCCCCCAGCTTCAGCATCGACTTGCGCCGGACCGGGCGACTGAAGAGGCCTGCGAGGTCGCCGGCCTGTTCGTAGAAATGAACGGGTGTGAAGACGAGTTCTATGGCCCATTTCGTCGTCAGGCCCTCGGCCTCCAGTGGATTGGCGAGTCCGAGGCCGCAGACCGTCAGGTCGGGCCGGGCGGCGCGGGCGCGGTCGAGTTGCAGGTCGACATCCTGCCCTTCGCTGATCTGCGGGCCGGCCGGCAGCAGGTCGAGGTCGGGACCATGCAGGGCGTCGTGGATGTAAGGGCTGCCCACTTCGATCGCGGTCATGCCACATTCGCGGGTCAGGAAGCGGGCGAGCGGAATTTCGAGCTGGCTGTCGGGAAAGAAGAACACGGACTTTCCGTGCAGATGTTCCGACGCCTGCGCGATGGCGCGGCGCGCGCGTGCGCGGGGGGCGTCGGTGACGGCGGAAAATGTCTCGGCGCTGACGCCGAATTCCGCGGCGACGGCTTGCAGCCAGAGGGTCGTGCCTTCCTCTCCGAACGGAAACGGTGCCGCGATGTGGCGCGCGCCGCGCCGTTCCAGCGCGGCATGGGTCTCTCCAAGGAAGGGCTGGGTCAGCGCAAAGACTGTGTTCGGGCCGACAGCCGTCGTGTCGTCGATGCGGCGGGCGGGCAGCAGGCGGATGTCGGCGATCCCCATCTGGCCCAGCAACGCCAGCATCTGATCCTCGACCACATCCGGCAACGCGCCGACCAGCAACAGTTCGCGGGCTGTCGTATCCTTCAGGACCGGCACCATCGACGCGAGGCAGGCGTCCTCACCTTCAGTGAACGTCGTTTCGATCCCGGAACCGGAGTAGTTCAGCACCCTGACGTGGGGCGCGTGGATCTGGGTCAGCCGTTCGGCGGCGCGCGCAAGGTCAATCTTGATGACCTCTGACGGGCAAGAGCCGACAAGGAACAGCTGGCGAATGTCGGGACGGCGGGCCAGCAGGCGGGCGACCTCGCGGTCAAGCTCCGTATGCGCGTCCTTCATGCCGGCCAGATCCTGTTCCTCCAGGATCGCGGTGCCGAAGCGCGGCTCGGCGAAGATCATCACACCGGCGGCGGATTGCAGCAGATGCGCGCAGGTGCGCGATCCGACGACGAGAAAGAATGCGTCCTGCATCTTGCGGTGCAACCAGATGATTCCGGTCAGACCGCAGAAGACCTCGCGCTGTCCGCGCTGTTTGAGGACCGGTGCCGTGCGGCAGCCGCCGCCGATGGGCGTCAGGTCATTCATGATGCCGCATCCAGACGCGCGCGGCGCAGCTTCAGCACGAACTGTCCCGCGTTGATCAGGTATGTCGCATAGGCAGCAAGTGTCACGAACATCAACGTTTCGGGCAGCATCGTCCCGGTCACCAGACCCCAGACATAGACCGTGTGAAGCGCTATGACCGCAAAGCTGAACACGTCCTCCCAGAAGAAGGAGGGAGCAAAGAGGTATTGCCCGAACACGACCTTTTCCCAGATCGCGCCGGTCAACATGATGACGGCAAGGCAGACGGTCTTGACGATGATCGAAACCGTCGCGGCCCCGTAGCCGTTCCCGGTCGTCAGATAATGGACGACGAGTGCCAGTGAGACCAGGAAGACCAGAAACTGGATCGGGGCCAGTATGCCCTGAACCGTCGTCCAGACCGTCGCGTCGCGGCGGGCGCGTTCCTGCGATGTGTAAAGCGGCCGCACCAGCGAAGCCTGAGGTGCGTTGACTTGCAGTATCGCCGACATCAAACGCCCTCCCCTGGTGTTGTCCTCTTGCCCCAGACTAAGAATGATTCGAGGCATGTGTCAACTAGACGTTACAGTTATGAGTCCATGGCCATCGGCAGCAGCTTGCGTGATTGTTCGTATAAAAGTTATTAAATTCAAGGGTATGATGCTTATTATGAAATCTCGTGATCGAGAGTGTCTATTTTCTTTGACATTCTCAGCGCCATTTTCAAGTATACGTCAGGCTTCGGGTACGCGCCTCACGGCCCGTGAGAGAGGACGATGTCGCATGAGCCACGAGGGATCACACGATGCCACCTATGACGTCACCGCCAGCCAGCGGTTCACGTGCGACACGCGCGCCAGTGTAATCGCAGCGCTGCTTCGGGCAGCGACAGGGGGCGGGCACCCGAATTGCGCAGACGTCGCGGCCGATGCCCGCGCTGCCGGCATGGCCGTTTCCGAGATACTGGATATCTGCATTCCCGCGGTCGCGGATACCTTGGGGGCACGGTGGCGGTCCGATCAGCTGGCTTTTGCCGAGGTCACCATCGGCACGGCGCACCTTCAGAGCCTGGTGCGCCAACTGGATTCAGGAAGCCGCGCCGATCTTGCCAGGGGTCCGGACGGGCCGACGATCCTCGTTCTGGTCCCGGTGGGCGTGCAGCACACGCTGGGGCCGATGTTGCTGGCATCGCAGCTGCGCCGGCGCGGTCTGTCGGTCGGCCTGCTGCTGGATGCCACAGCGTCCGACGGTCGCAAGTTCCTGCGCCGGACACGCACTGATGCCGTCTTCATTTCCGGCCATTTCATCGCGAACCTTGCATCCCTTCGCCCAATCGTCGAAGAGGCTCGTGTCACCGCGCCCGGTGTGCCTATTGTGATCGGCGGCCCCGACACTATCTTGCCGGAAGATGTATGCAGAATGACCGGAGCCGATCACGCTACCCGGAATATGGAAGTCGCTCTTAGCCTATGCGGTCTGAACGAACACACGCACCACCCGAAAACCGCAGAAATGATGAGTTGATGTCTTTCCCCCCGCGTCATCAAGACAGACCGCGATGACGCCGCGCGGTACGAAGTTCTGGAACAGCGGCGACATTCCGTTGATTGCCCCCGATATTCTGGGCAACATCTTGACGGCTGTGGCAGACGTCGGCCTCGTGATCGCAGAAGACGGCACCATCCTGTCCGTCCTGCTGAACCCGGCCTTCGGGGATCGCGGCCGCTTTGAATCGCTGGACGGCAGCAACATCAGCGAAACGTTGAACACCGAAAGCCGGGAAAAGTTCGGGCGTAGGCTTCAGGCGTTTCTGACCGGCGAAGGCGATGTGCGCGCCATCGAGGTCAATCATCTGCGCGGCGGCGGACGCGACGAGCTACCGATCCGCTACAGCTTTCACCGGATTGGAACGGCAGGGGCGATCCTGCTGCTGGGTCGCGATCTCCGTCCGGTCGCGGAAATGCAGCAACAGCTCGTATCGGCGCAGATGGCGCTGGAACGGGATTATGAGGCGCATCGCGACTATGAGATGCGGTTCCGTGTATTGCTGGACAGTGCGACCGACGGCGTACTGATGATAACGATGCAAAGCGGCATCATCACCGAAGCCAATGCCGCCCTGGCCGATCTGCTGGACAAGCCGCGCGAAGCAATTCTGGGCCAGACGCTCGTCAGCCTGATCGACGGGCGTCAGGGCGCCAATCTCATCGACCGGCTGACCTCGCAGGCGCTGTCCGGCACGTCGATGCCGATCGAAGCGATCCTGCGTGGACGTTCCGACACCGTGATGCTGCGACCAACGATCTTTCGTGCCGCAGGAGAGCGGATCTTGTTATGCCGTGTCGCGGCACCGACCCAGCCTTCCGCCTCGGGCGACAACCTGGATGTGAACCTGCGCGGACTTTACGCGCAAGGGCCGGATTCGATCGTCTTCACGGCTGCGGATGGCACGATCCTTTCGACAAACGACAGTTTCCTGAACCTGATCGGCACTGCCCACGATATGTCGCTGCGCGGCCAGCCGCTGCCGGACCTGCTGCAACGCGGCAGCGTCGATTTCAAGGTCATGGCAGAGAACGCGGCCCAATCCGGCAGGCTGCGCACCTATGCTACCCGCATCGCGGGAGACTACGGCAGCCCGCGCGAGGTCGAAATCGCGGTCACGCGGTTCTTGGCCGGTGCGTCGCCGGTCTTTGCCTTCGTGATCCGCGAAGCCGGACGCGCGGATGCTGCGCGGGACGAACAGAACGACGACGGACTGAGCTCTGTCAAGGAGCTGGTGGGAAGTTCGACGCTCAGGGATATCGTATCCGAAACGACAAACGTGGTCGAAAAGATGTGCATCGAAACCGCCATTGCCTTGACCATGAACAACCGCGTTGCCGCAGCCGAGATGCTGGGCCTGTCGCGGCAGTCGCTTTACGTGAAGTTGCGCAAATTCGGTCTGATCGACCGGGACGTCAGCGACTGACGGTCATTCGCTCGCCGGCATCTCATGGGTCATGGCACCGTGATCCATCGTTCCGGTCACGTCCTCGACCTTGAAAACGACCTCTAGCTTGCCTGCATTTTCGAAGATCAGGGTGGCGGGCACTTCCTCTCCCGCGTCCAGCGGGTCGCCGTCAAGGCCCATGAACATCACATGCATGCCACCGGGCGCGAAGGTCACCGTCTCGCCTGCGGGCACGATCACGCGATCCAGCGCTTCCATCCGCGCGATGCCGTCGACGACCGTGCTGTCGTGCATCATGACGCGGGGAAACGCCGCCTCGACCCCGATCAGGACATCATCGGTCGCACCGGAGTTCAGGATCGTCAGATAGCCGGCACCTGCCATTGCGGATGCAACCGTCGCCGCCGCATGGGGATGGGCCACATGAAGGTCGCCGAGGGTATAATCGTGGCCCATGGCGAACCCGGGCAGCAAGGCGACCGAAAGCGCAGTCATCAGTCGGGTCAGGGAGGTCATGGCGCAACGGTCCTTCGGTCTGTTATCCGGCAGGACCTAAGGGGTTCCGACCCGCGCTGAAAGAGGCGAATGGCCGCATGCCGCGCCATCCGCCGTAATTTGCCACACCGGCACGGCCGCATCACGGTGCAAGATCGGATTGCCTGCTTTTTACGCAAACGCCGCCGGGCGGGTCACCTTGGACCCCGGTTCTGTTGCCATGCTGCCAAAACTTTGCGCAGGGTATCGCATGACGCTTGCTGCACTCATAACCGACGACCCGCACGGCCTGACGCCGCGCGCCCAAGGCGTGCTGCGCATCGGCATGCATGACGGCAACCGGTTGCGGACCCTGCGCCAGCAAGGTGCGTCAAAGGCACTTTTCCCGCGCCATGCGGGGCGCGACCTACTCGCTGTCACGCTGAACACCGCCGGAGGCGTGACCGGAGGCGACAGATTCGCCGTCACCGCTGACGCCGCTGCCGACAGTCACCTGACACTGACGACGCAAACGGCCGAGCGGATCTACAAGGCACAGCCCGGTCAGACGGCGCGCATGACCGCTGACCTGACGATCGCCGCCAAGGGACGCATCGACTGGCTTCCGCAAGAGACGATCCTGTTCGACAGGTGCAGCCTGCGTCGCCGCCTGACCGTCGACATGGCCGCTGATGCGCAATTCCTGGGGGTCGAAACGCTGGTCCTTGGCCGCGCCCTGATGGGCGAACGCCTGACCGCCGGGTTTCTGAAGGACGACGTCCGCATCAGGCGCGACGGCAAACTGGTGTTTGCCGACGCGATCGCGCTGGATGGCCCGGTGTCCGACCGCATGACGGCAACCTGGTGCGGCGGCGACGCCGGCTGCCTCGCCAGCGTGACCTACGTCGCACCCGATGCCGGTTCCCGGCTTGATGCGCTGCGGGACCTCATGCCCGCGACCGGCGGCGTCAGCCTGATCCGCGATGGTGTCCTGTTCGTCCGCCTTGCGATGCCCGACAGCTTTGGCATGCGACGCGTTCTGATTCCGATCCTGACCGCGCTGCGCGGCCCCCTGCCCCCGACCTGGACCCTGTAAGATGCAACTGACCCCTCGTGAAAAAGACAAGCTGCTGATCGCCATGGCGGCCGAGGTCGCGCGCAAGCGTCTGTCCCGCGGCGTGAAGCTGAACTACCCCGAGGCGATTGCGCTGATCACCGACTTTGTCGTCGAAGGCGCGCGCGACGGGCGCAGCGTCGCCGATATGATGGAGGCCGGAGCGCAGGTCATCACCCGCGATCAGTGCATGGAAGGTATCGCCGAAATGCTTCACGACGTGCAGGTCGAAGCGACCTTTCCCGACGGCACCAAACTGGTGACGGTCCACCAGCCGATCCGTTGATTTTTGAGTTTATTTGGCCAGATGAATGAAGGGCGTTGTGCGATGATCCCCGGTGAAGTTTTCACGGCAGACGGCGAGATCGAGCTGAATGCAGGTGCGGCGGTCGTGACGCTGATGGTCGCCAATACCGGCGACAGGCCGGTGCAGGTGGGCAGCCATTATCACTTTGCCGAGACGAACCCCGCGCTGGATTTCGACCGCGATGCGGCACGGGGCATGCGGCTGGACGTGCCTCCGGGTTCGGCTGTGCGGTTCGAGCCGGGACAACGACGCGAAGTGAACCTGATCGCAATTGGTGGGCGGCGACATATCTATGGGTTCAATGCAGCCGTCATGGGAGAATTGTGACATGGCCCCAAATGCCACCCCGCTCGAATTATTCAAGTCCAACATGGAACTGGGCCTGATGCTGGCCGAGGCCCAAAGCGTCATCTTCATGCGAATGATGGGCTGGGGCGGTCTGTGGTCCGTGACCGGAACCGAAAACGACCGCATGGTCAGCGAAAAGACTGAAGCCATGACTAAATCGATGCAGGGCGCCACGCTGGCGGCGATGACGGGCAAGCGCCCTGACGAGATCGTCAACGCAGCCGTGAAACCTTTGCGCCAGAAAACCCGCGCCAATGCCAGACGACTTGGCAAGCGCGGCCCCACCTTGATGAAGTGAGCCGATGCCAGCCCTGATTTCCCGCGCAAACTATGCCGCCACCTTTGGCCCGACGACGGGCGACCGGGTGCGGCTGGCCGATACCGACCTGATCATCGAGGTTGAACGCGACCTGACCACCTACGGCGAAGAGGTGAAGTTCGGCGGCGGCAAGGTGATCCGCGACGGGATGGGGCAATCACAGGTCACGCGGGCGGGCGGAGCCGTCGATACGGTCATCACCAACGCGCTGATCGTCGATCATGCGGGCATCTGGAAGGCAGACGTCGCCCTGAAGGACGGGCGCATCCACAAGATCGGCAAGGCGGGCAACCCCGACACGCAGTCGGACGTCGACATCATCATCGGCCCGGGGACCGAGATCATCGCGGGCGAAGGGCGCATCCTGACCGCCGGTGGCTTCGATTCGCACATCCACTTCATCGCGCCGCAGCAGATGGAGGATTCGCTGCATTCGGGTGTAACTACCTGTTTCGGCGGCGGCACCGGCCCCGCGCATGGCACGCTGGCGACGACCTGCACGCCGGGGGCCTGGCACATCGGACGGATGTTGCAGGCCTTCGACGGCATCCCGATGAACATCGGTTTGGCCGGCAAGGGCAACGCCAGCCAGCCCGACGCGCTGATCGAGATGGTGAAGGCCGGGGCCTGTTCGCTGAAGCTGCACGAGGATTGGGGCACGACCCCCGCCGCCATCGACTGCTGCCTGTCGGTAGCCGACGACATGGACGTGCAGGTGATGATCCACACGGACACGCTGAACGAATCGGGGTTCGTCGAACACACCGTGAAGGCCATGAAAGGTCGCACCATCCACGCTTTTCATACCGAAGGTGCCGGCGGCGGCCACGCGCCCGACATCATCAAGATCTGCGGAGAGCCGTTCGTTCTGCCGTCGTCCACCAATCCGACGAGACCCTTTACCGTCAACACGATCGAGGAGCACCTCGACATGCTGATGGTGTGTCATCACCTCGACAAGTCGATCCCGGAGGACGTGGCCTTTGCCGAAAGCCGCATTCGTCGAGAGACCATCGCGGCCGAGGACATCCTGCACGACATGGGTGCGTTTTCGATCATCGCGTCGGACAGTCAGGCCATGGGTCGCGTCGGCGAGGTGCTGATCCGCACTTGGCAGACCGCCGACAAGATGAAGAAGCAGCGCGGGCGGTTGGCCGAGGAGACCGGAGACAACGACAATTTCCGCGTCCGCCGCTACATCGCGAAATACACGATCAACCCGGCCATCGCGCAGGGCGTCAGCCACGAACTGGGGTCCGTGGCGACCGGCAAGCGTGCCGATCTGGTCCTGTGGCATCCGGCGTTCTTCGGCGTGAAGCCTGAAATGGTGCTGCTGGGCGGCACCATCGTCGTGGCGCAGATGGGCGATCCGAATGCGTCGATCCCGACGCCGCAGCCAGTTTATAGCCGTCCGATGTTCGGGGCCTATGGGCGGTCGCTGACCGAAGGCAGCGTCTGCTTTGTGTCCGAGGCGGCGCAATCCGCCGACATTCGTGGTAGCCTTGGCTTGGCCAAGCAGACCGTTGCCGTCAAGAACACCCGCACCATCGGCAAGCGTGACCTGATCCTGAACGATGCCCTGCCGCAGATCGACGTAGACCCCGAAACCTACGAGGTGCGGGCCGATGGAGAGCTTCTGACCTGCCAGCCCGCCGAGGTCCTGCCGATGGCCCAACGCTATTTCCTGTTCTGACAATGGGCAGCAGGGTTGCAGAGAACGCAATTGTGGTCAGCGCTGCTGACCTTATGTTGTGTGGCAAGGGAGGAGACCAATTCATCGCGGCAGCGGCCGCAGACAAGGTTTCCAATGGCTACTCAAACACTCACGACTTCGCGCAACGCAGCGATCCGCGAAAAGGTCGACGCCTTCTTTGCATCCATCGGTCAAGGCATGAACGCCTATATGGAGCGTCGCTCGCGGATGGGGCAGATTCAGGCGCTCGAAGCGAAATCGGACGCCGAACTGGCACAGATGGGCATCCGGCGCGACCGGATCGTGAACCACGTCTTTCGCGACGTCGTCTACGTCTGATGCGAAAGGTCTGCGCATGACGCAGCCCACAGCCCATCATGTCATTCACGATCACAGCGCACAGGTGTCCGACACCTGTGCGCTGACCTATGACCAGCGCCTGATGCGGCGCAAGGTGCTGACCAGCGACGCAGGCACCTCTTTTCTTGTCGATCTGGAACATACGACGTCGTTGAACGATGGCGATCTTCTGGGGTTGGACGACGGGCGATACGTCCGCGTGACGGCAGCGGCCGAACCTCTTTACCGTGTGGCGGGTGATCTGGCGCGGCTGGCCTGGCACATCGGGAATCGTCACATGCCCTGCCAGTTCGCGGGCGATCACCTTCTGATCCTACGCGATCCCGTGATCGGTCACATGCTGAAGGATCATCTGGGGGCCGATGTCACCGAGGTTGATGCGCCCTTCGTTCCGGAAGGGGGTGCCTACGGACATGGCCGCACCCTGTCCCATGCCCACTGATGGCCTGCTGACCTTGATGCAATGGCTATCGCCCGGCTTTCCGCTGGGCACTTTCAGCTATTCCCACGGGCTGGAAAACGCTGTGGCCGAAGGTCGGATCAAGGACGCGAACGGGTTGCGGGACTGGTTGGTGACTGTCCTGTCCAACGGGACCGGGCGCAATGACGCGATCCTTCTGGCCGAAAGCTGGCGCGCCGACGACCCGTCCGACGTCGACGCGCTGGCGCGCGCGCTGGCCCCGTCGCGCGAACGCCTGTTGGAGACGACAGCGCAGGGTGAGGCGTTCTGCGCCACGGTGAATGCCGTCTGGGGCATGGACCTGCCGCCGTTGTGCCTGCCCATCGCGGTCGGTGCTGCGGCGCGGCAGCAGGGCATTGCGCTGGACCGGACGTTGCAGGCTTATCTGCACGCCTTTGCCGCAGGGCTGGTGTCGGCCGGGCAGCGCTGCATGGCGCTGGGCCAGACAGAGGCGCAAAAGATCGTGGCCGAGGTCGCGCCACTGTGCCTGTCGCTGGCGGAAGACGCCCTGACGCAGACGTTGGACGACCTCGGCGGCAGCGCCTTTCTGGCCGAAATCGCGGCAATGCGACACGAAACTTTGCAACCCAGGATATTCCGGTCATGACATCCCCCCACGGCCCCCTGCGTATCGGAATCGGCGGACCCGTCGGCGCGGGCAAGACGACGCTGACCGCCAAGCTGGCGATGCGGCTGAAGGATCAACTCTCGCTGGGCGTCATCACCAACGACATCTATACGCAGGAGGATGCTGAGGCGTTGATGCGCATGCAGATCCTGCCGTCCGACCGCATCATCGGCGTCGAAACCGGCGGCTGTCCACATACGGCGATCCGCGAGGATGCCAGCATCAACCTTGCCGCCGTGGCCGAGATGCGGCGACGGCACCCTGACCTTGACCTGATCCTGATCGAAAGCGGCGGTGACAACCTGTCGGCCACCTTCAGCCCTGAACTGGCCGATCTGACGATCTACGTCATCGACGTGGCGGCGGGAGAGGAGATTCCCCGCAAGGGCGGCCCTGCGATCACGCGGTCGGACATCCTCGTCATCAACAAGACCGACCTCGCCCCGCATGTCGGTGCGTCCCTCGACGTCATGGCGCGCGATGCAAAGCGGATGCGCGGCGACGGCACGGTCTGCTTTGCCGCCCTGCGCCAAGACAAGGGCATCGACCCGATCGTGGCCCGCATCGGAGCCCTTGGCGGGCTGTCGATCGTATGACATAGGACGGAACCAACCGACCCATTACAGGGTTTGCCGACGACCTCTCCAGACAGGAAACAACTCTTGGACAGCCAGATCACTGTGCGCTTGAACTATGGTGTGCCCCAGCCCTGCACTTTGTTGCTGCAGATTCGCGCCATGACCGATCCCAACCAGATCGTGACGTGGGAAAACACCGAGATTGCGGCCTATAAATCGTTTCGCGACATGCCGGCCGAAGAAGGCATTGGCAACCGGATCTGGCTGGAAACCAACGGAGACCTGATCCTGACCTATTCCGCGCAGGTCACGGTTAACCGGCAGGTCGCTCGTCTGGACAGCCTGTCGGAGACGCCGCTGTATCAGTTGAACGCACCGACAGTGAAATACCTGATGGCGTCCCGCTATTGCGCCGCCGACGGATTTACCGACTTTCTGGCCGATAATTTCGGCAACCTGACCGGCGGTGCCAAGGTCCGTGCGATGTCGAAGTGGATCACCGACAATCTGACCTACGACAATGACAGCAGCGACGGCGATACCACGGCGCAGGATACGTTCGATGCACGCCGCGGCGTGTGCCGCGACTACGCGCATCTGCTGATCGCGCTGTGTCGGTCCAGCGCCATTCCCGCGCGCATCGCCAGCGTCTACAGTGCCGACGTGACGCCGCCCGATTTTCATGCGGTGGCAGAGGTTTATCTGAACGGTGGCTGGCACTTGGTCGACCCCACCGGCATGACGACGCCCGACCGCATGATCGTCGTCGGTGTGGGCCGCGACGCGGCAGATGTCGCATTTTTAACCGCTTTCGGCGCGGCAACGCTGAATGAGCAGTCGGTTTCAGTCGTCGCAAGTTGACCTTTTCGCGGAACCTGCCTGAATAATTTGCAGAACCCGGGGAAAGCGTTAGCTTCAGAACCATGAACACAAAACCAGAGCACTTCGACGAAATGCGGGTGGGCGACGATCAGGTCCGCCCCCCCTATGCCAGCTACAAGACGTGGTTCGACGATCAGGAACCGGGACGCCTGACACGCAAGTCGAAAGAGGCAGAGGCCTTCTTTCGCCGCACCGGGATTACGTTCAACGTCTACGGACAAGTCGCGGCTGAGGAACGGCTCATTCCCTTCGACCTTGTGCCGCGCATCATCGCGGCGCGTGAATGGTCGAAGCTGTCGCGCGGGATCGAACAGCGGGTCCGGGCGATCAACGCCTTTCTGCATGACATCTACAACCGTCAGGAAATCCTGCGCGCCGGGCGCATCCCCATCGACCTGATCGCAAGAAACGAGGCGTTCTTGCCGCAGATGATGGGCTTTTCTCCGCCCGGCGGTGTCTATACCCACATCGTCGGCACCGATATCGTCCGCACCGGCGAGGACGATTTCTTCGTGCTGGAAGACAACGCCCGCACCCCGTCCGGCGTCAGCTACATGCTCGAAAATCGCGAAACGATGTTGCAGATGTTTCCGGAACTGTTCAGCCGAATCAAGGTGCAGCCGGTCTCGGATTACCCCAAGAACCTGCGCCGGTCGCTGGCGGCGTGCGCACCGAAGTCCTGCGGCGGCAAGCCGGTGGTCGCGGTGCTGACGCCAGGTATCTACAATTCGGCCTACTACGAACATTCGTTTCTGGCCGATCAGATGGGCGCGGAACTGGTCGAGGGCCACGATCTGCGCGTGGTGGACGGTCATATCGCCATGCGCACGACGCGTGGCTACAAACGGATCGACGTGCTGTATCGCCGGGTCGATGATGAATTCCTCGATCCGCTGACGTTCAACCCGAAATCGATGCTGGGCGTGCCCGGCATCATGGATGTCTACCGTGCAGGAAACATCACCATCGCCAACGCACCCGGCACAGGTGTCGCCGACGACAAGGCGATCTACAGCTACATGCCTGATATCGTGGAATTCTACACCGGCGAGAAGGCGATCCTGAAGAACGTCGAAACACACCGCTGCGGCGAGGCGGACAGCCTGAAATACGTCCTCGACAACCTCGCCGATCTTGTCGTGAAAGAGGTGCATGGATCGGGCGGCTATGGCATGCTGGTCGGCCCCGCCGCCAGCAAGAAGGAGCTGGCGGATTTCGCTGACAAGCTGCGCGCGCGGCCCGCCAACTACATCGCGCAGCCCACCCTGTCGCTGTCCACCGTGCCGATCATGGTGAAGAAGGGGCTTGCCCCGCGTCACGTCGATCTGCGCCCCTATGTGCTGGTCAGCCCGGACGGAATCAACATCACGCCCGGCGGGCTGACGCGCGTGGCGCTGATCGAAGGATCGCTTGTCGTGAACTCCAGCCAGGGAGGCGGCACCAAGGATACCTGGGTGCTGGAGGAATAGACGATGCTTGGAAAAACCGCTGGCGGCCTTTTCTGGATGTTCCGCTTTCTCGAACGTGCCGAGAATACCGCCCGGCTGGTCGAAGCCGGTTTCCGCATTGCGTTGACGCGGTCCACGGATTCCAGCAGTGAATGGGAATCCGTCGTGACGACAGCAGGTGTGGCTGAACCGTTCACCGCAAAATACGACGGCTTCACCTCGGGTGACGTCATCGACTACCTCCTGCGGGACAAGGACAATCCGTCGTCCGTCTACTCGGTCACGAAGTCCGCGCGCGACAACGCGCGCCTTGTCCGCACCGCGTTGACGGCCGAGGTCTGGACCGCCGTGAACGACAACTGGATGACGATGCAGGACCTGCTGAAGAAGCCGGTCAAGGAAACCGATCTGCCACGCGTGCTGGACATCATCCGTCAGCAGTCGGCCATCGTGCGCGGCGCGCTGCACGGCACGATGCTGCGCAACGACATCTACGATTTCTCGCGCATCGGCACTTTCATTGAACGCGCGGACAACACGGCGCGGATCATCGACGTGAAGTATTACACGCTGCTGCCGTCCAGCAGCTTTGTCGGATCATCGCTGGACAACGTGCAGTGGGAAACCATCCTGCGGTCCGTCTCGGCGCACCGCGCGTTCCGCTGGCTGGACGAGGAAGACATGACCGCGTCCAGCGTGGCGCGTTTCCTGATTCTGGACCGGCGCCTGCCGCGGTCGTTGGTCTTCTCGATGGCCAATACGGTTGAAAATCTGGGGTATCTGGCCGAGGATTACGGCGAGCGCCATGCTTGCCACGACCATGCCGAGCAGATGCTGAAGGGTCTGCGGCAACGCGACATCGCCTCGATCTTCGAAGAAGGGCTGCACGAATTCATCACCGGCTTCATCAACGACAACAATGCGCTGGGTCTGCTGATCGAGCGGGACTACAAATTCTACGGCTAGGAAAACCCATTGGATCTGCAGATTTCCCACACGACACGTTATGACTATGACCAGCCGGTCGGCTATGCCCTGCAACGGCTGCACCTGCGCCCGCAGACCAGCGTGATGCAGACGGTGCTGGACTGGACCGTCACGGTCGAGGGCGGCAAGGTGGAGCTGACTTGCGACGATCACAACGGCAACATTATGGACCTCGTGAATACCGCGCGGGGGTCGGTCGATCTGATCGTGACCGCAAGCGGCACCATCCGGACGCATGACCGCGCCGGCGTTCTGGGCAAGGTCTATGGCGCGGCACCGTTGTGGTATTTCCAGCAGGAAACCTCGCTGACACGTCCCAGCCGCGAGATCCGGACGCTGGCCAAGCCGTTGAAAGGGGCCAGCGATCCGCTTGCGGCGCTGCATGCGCTGTCGGCGCAGATCCTGATCGCCGTGCCCTATGCCACCGGGCGGACCTATACCGACACCACTGCAGAAGAGGCGTTGGCCGGCGGTGTCGGTGTCTGTCAGGATCACGCCCATATCATGATTGCCGCCGCGCGGGTGGCGGGTTTCCCTGCCCGCTATGTATCGGGTTATCTGATGCTGGACGACCGTATCGATCAGGACGCCAGCCACGCTTGGGCCGAGGTGCATCTGCCGACGCTGGGCTGGGTCGGCTTCGATGTGTCCAACGGGATTAGCCCCGACCAACGCTATGCCCGCCTTGCCATCGGCTGCGATGCAAGCGAGGCCGCCCCGATCAAGGGGTTGCGGATGGGGCCGGGGGACGAATCGCTGATTGTCACGCTGCAAGTGCAGCAGTAGAAGCGACCTGACCTAGATCAGAGAAATCCCATGACCTATTGCGTTGGCCTGCGTCTGAACCGTGGCCTTGTCTTCATGTCCGACACCCGCACGAACGCCGGGGTCGACAACTTTTCGATGACCCGCAAGATGTTCACATGGGAGGCACCGGGCGAGCGTGTCATCACGCTCATGACCGCCGGCAACCTTGCGACGACGCAATCGCTGATTTCCCTGCTGGAGGAACGATCGAAGTCCGCCGCCGACCGCGATCCCAGCATCATGCGCGAACCGACGATGTTCCAGGTCGCCCGTCTGGTGGGTGCGACCTTGCAAGAAGTGATCGCCTATTCGTCGCCACTGGGCGACACGTCGGGTCAGCACTTCCGCGCGACCGTCATCGTCGGCGGCCAGATAAAGGGCGGCGTGCCAACCGTTTTCATGGTCTATCCCGAAGGCAACTTTGTCGAGGTGACCGAGGAAACCCCATTCTTTCAGATTGGAGAGACGAAATACGGCAAACCGATCCTGGTGCGCGCCTACGACGCGGAAATGTCGTTCGAAGATACGGTCAAGCTGCTGCTGGTGTCCTTCGATTCGACGGTGAAATCGAACCTGTCCGTGGGTCTGCCCTTCGATATCATGCTGTATGAAAAGGACAGTTTCGAGATCCACAAGCGCACGCGGGTCGAGGCGGACGACCCGGTCTATCACCAGATTTCATCCGGATGGGGCAATGCCCTGCGCGAAGCGTTCGTGTCCCTGCCGACCTACAAACTCTAGCGGTCGAGCCACAGCTTTACCGTCGCGGCCATCGACCGGGCAAGCGCCTGCCGCGAGGTCGCGCGCAGCCGCTCGTTCAGGTCAAGCAGCTTGTCGATCTCTGCCACGATGCTGCGACCTGTATCCTGCGCCTTTTCCGGCCGCGTTTCACGGTCGATGACGAATTGTGCGCCCACCACGTAGACAAGTCGGTCGTCACGATCCTTCAGTGGCTCGATGATGACGAGGTTGTTGAACGCGCTGCCGTCCGCACGGCAGTTGCGGAACACGATCTGCGCCGATGCGCCGCGTGCAAGCGCCTTGCGCATCTGCGCCCGCGCATCTTCGTTGTCGAGATCGCTTTGCAGGAACCGGCAGTTCCGACCTAGCACTTCGTCTGCCGCGTAACCCGTGATCTGGTTGAACGCCGGGTTGACATAGCACAAAGGCATGTCCGGTTGCTGGGCGTCGGCAATGCTGATGGCCGTATTGGAGGTGTCGAGGCGATGTGCGACCTCGACCATGTTCAGTTGCGGCATGACTTCTTCCTGTGACACTGGACCAGCGGGACTGGCGCTATATGTAGGTGATCTAATAACGATCTGATGCCGGAACCAGACATGCCGCCGATCACAGCACGTGAAACCGCCGATGAAACAAGTCCGATCATCGTCGGCATCGGGGCGTCGGCAGGCGGGTTGGAAGCGATCCAAAGCCTGATGGACCAGCTTCCCGGCAATCACAATCTGGCCATCGTGATCGTGCAACATCTGGACCCGCACCATGACAGCCTGATGCAGGAATTGCTGGACCGGCGCACCTCCAGCCCGGTGCTGACGGCCTATGACGGGTGTCCCGTCACCGAAGGTCACGTCTATCTGATTGCGCCGGGTGAAATCCTGACGATCCGCGACAATCACTTTCACACCGAAAGGTTTTCGGAACCCCGCGGCGTGCGGCGACCCATCAACGACTTTCTGTCGTCGCTCGCCCGTCATTCGGGCCTGAATGCCGTCGGCGTCATCCTGTCGGGGACAGGCAGTGACGGCAGCACCGGTGTGTCCGACATCAAGAACAATGGCGGCCTCGTGTTGGTGCAAAGTCCGGACGAGGCCAAATATGACGGCATGCCCCGCGCGGCCATCGCGACCGGGGCCTGCGACCTTGTCCTGCCCGCCCGCGAAATTGTGCCCGTGCTGGAAGAATTCTTTGACCGCATCCACAATCTGGCGTCCGACGGCATGACCGACAGCGAATTCGTGCAGCGCGTGATGCGTCACCTTCGCAACCGGGTCGGCCACGATTTTTCGGAATACAAACCCGGAACGTTGCTGCGCCGGATTGCCGTGCGTATGTCCATTCTGGGCAAGGAACGTGCGGCTGACTACCTGCGGCACCTGATCGATCACCCGCAAGAGGCCGAGTTGCTGCTGAACAGCATCCTGATCAACGTCACCAGCTTTTTCCGCGATGACGACGTGTTCCGCGAACTGCGCGACGTCATCTTGCCCGAGATGATCGAAAAAGCCGGCGATGACGGCGACCTGCGAATCTGGATTGCCGGCTGTGCCACGGGTGAAGAGGTCTACAGCTACGCCATCATCGTCAGAGAGGCGATGGAACGGCTGAACGTCTGGCCGGGCGTCGCGATCTTCGGGACGGATATCGACGATGCCGCCCTGCGTGTCGCCCGGGCCGGTCACTATCCGGATGCGATTGCCGACCGGCTGCCACAGGACCTGCTGCACAAATACTTTCGCAGCAGCGCAGACGGTTACCGGGTCAATGAATCGCTGCGCAACCTGGTCCGGTTCTCCAACCAGAACCTGATCAAGGACCCGCCATTTTCGCAAATCGACCTGCTGTCCTGCCGCAACGTGCTGATCTATTTCGAAAACACGCTTCAGGATTCTGTGGTGCGGACGTTTCACTACAGCCTGCGCGAAAACGGCGTTCTGGTGCTGGGCAGCAGCGAGACGATCACGCGGACCCCCGACCTGTTCGCCGACATGTCGCGCGGGCACCGGATGTTCCGCCGCCTGCCCGGACCGCCCGCGCGGCTGGACCTGCGTGCGTCCGACAGGCTTTTCGACGTCGCGGCGCGATCCTCGGCACCGACCGACGTGCGGCCGCTGGAACAGCAACCCTGCACGGCCGAGATCATGGATCATTTCGCGCCGCCCTACATGGTGCTGTCGTCGCAGGGGGATCTGGTCTACGCCTCGAACCGCGCCACCGCCTACCTGCGCGTCAGTGCCGGTCGCCCGCAACTGTCCGTCCTGCATCTGATCCGGCCTGAATTGCAGACCGCACTGGGTCGGCTGCTGCGGCTGGGACAGAAACAGGGCGAAAATCAGATTATCACCTTCGACGGCACGATCGATTCCGAGCCGCGCCAGATCAGGATCACGGGCCGCCAGACCGCGACCCGGCAGACATTGGTGGTGTTCGAAGACCTTGCCGTCGATGGCACTGCACATCATCCGCAAGGCCAGACCGTCGGCGAAGACGATCAGCACTATCTGAGAGAGCTCGAGGTCGAACTCGACGCGGCGCGCAACAGGCTGAGCAATGCGATAGAAGAACTGGAAACCTCGAACGAGGAGCTGAAAAGCTCCAACGAGGAAATGATGTCGATGAACGAGGAGTTGCAGTCGGCGAACGAGGAACTGACGACGACGAACGATGAGTTGAACGCCAAGATCGGCGAAATTCGTGACGCGCATGCCGACATGACCAACTTTATCGCCAGCGCCAAGATCAGCACGATCTTTCTGGACGAAGATCTGCGTCTGCGGCGCTTCACACCCGAAGCGCGCAATCAATTTCGCTTCGTTTTCGCCGATATCGGCCGTCCGCTGGACGATATCGGGTCCGACCTCGACGTGGCGCAGATCCTCGAAGATTGCCGCGACGTGATGGTGCGAGAAGAGATGCTGGAGCCGGAATACGAAAGCAGGACCGGCGACAGTTTCCGCGCGCGCATCGTGCCCTTCCAATCCGAACGGGCACTGCATGGCGGGGTCGTGATCTCCTTGTTCAACGTGACCGAATTGCGTCGTCTTGCCGAAGAAGCCGAACAGCAGAAGATCATCTCGAACCAGCGACTGGCCGAGATCGAGGATCTATATGACGTCAGCCCACAGGCGATGGGCATGTTGAGCCGTGACCTGACCTACCTGCGCGCCAATCGCAGACTTGCCAAGATCGCAGGGCTGGATGTTGCCGATCTGCTTGGAAAGTCGTTAGGCACCCTGTCCCCCGGGCTGCGCGACAGGATGGAAGCGCTTGCCCGCGAAGTCCTGCAGAACAAGGTGCGCATCGAAGGAAAGCAATTGCGCGGCACGACCGCCGACGAACCGGACGTCGAAAAGATCTGGGAAACCGACTGGTACCCCGTCTTTCACGACGGTGGGTTGACAGGAGTCGGCGTGAACGTGCGTGAAATCACCGAACAGATGCAGTTGCAGTTTGAATTGCGCCGTATCATGCAAGAGCTTCAGCATCGCGTGAAGAACATGCTGGCCAATGTGCTGGCGCTTGTGTCGCGGGCCAGTCGCGATGCGACCGTCGATCGTGACGTGTTCAGGGCCTTGGCGCAGCGCATTCAGGCTTTGGCGCAGACCCACAAGCTGCTGACCCAGTCGAACTGGGCGTCAGCCAGCCTGAGCCGGATTCTGGAACCGGAACTGACAGCCGTCTATGGTGCCGACCGGATCGACCTGAAAGGGCCTGAAATCGTGGTCAACGCCCGTGCGGCCCTGTCGCTGGGCATGGCGATTCACGAACTGGCGACCAATGCGGCAAAGTATGGGGCATTCTCTGTGCCACATGGCAAGATCACCTTGACGTGGCTCCGCCAAGACGATGGCGAATCCGATGTCTATATCTTCACTTGGGCCGAGACCGGCGGGCCTGCGCCACAGGACGGGACCGATGACGGATTCGGCACGCAATTGATCCGGTCGACCATCACCGGCAGCCTGGATGGCAATGTCGCATTCTTTTGGGAACCAACCGGGCTGCGCTGCGTTCTCAAGATACCCGTAAATTCGCTGATCGAGATCCCGCATGAATCATTGTTCAATTCCCTCGAAATCTAGACTGCTCTATGTCGAAGACGAGGTGATTGTAGCGCTCGATGTTTCCGAAGGGCTTCGACATGAACTCGGTTTCGACGTGCACATGGCGCACAACCTGACCGCCGCCATGGCCAAGTGTGAAGGTGTCGAATTCGATTTCGCACTTCTCGACATGAACCTCGGGAATGGCGAAAACAGCTTGGCCCTTGGGTTGATGCTGGCAGAGCGTGGGACCCACGTGGTCTTTGCATCCGGCTACAACCGCAACGAGATCGCCAAGATCGAGGCCTTTCAGCTGATTGAAAAGCCCTTCCAATTGGCCGACATCGCGGCCGCTTTTGCGGCCGAGACGTCAGCCAAGTAGCGTCAGACCGTGACCCAGGCAGCATTGTCCGCCGATGACCGCACGCAGGCGTCGACGAAGATGACGCCGGCAAGCCCGTCCCGGATCGTCGGATAGACCGCATCGGATGTGCGACCCGCGCGCGTAGCCTCGATCGCATCGGCCGCGGCCTGATAGATGTTCGCGAACCCTTCCAGATAACCCTCGGGGTGACCGCCGGGAATCCGCACGCCATCGGTGGCACCGGAGGCCCCATTGCGCGTCAGGATGCGCGTGGGTTGTCCCAGTGGGGTATATGCCATGACGTTGGGGTTCTCCTGACCCCACGACAGCCCGCCCTTGTCGCCATAGACGCGCAGGGTCAGGCCATTCTCGTTGCCGGGGGCAACCTGCGAGCACCACAGCATCCCCCGCGCGCCGCCTTTGAAGCGCAGCAGCACATGGCCGTTGTCGTCGACCCTGCGACCGGGAACAAAGGATTGCAGGTCGGCGGCAAGGCTTTCCAGTTCAAGGCCGGTCACGAAGCACGCCAGGTTATAGGCATGGGTGCCAATGTCACCGGTCGAACCGCCGGCCCCCGACCGCGCCGGGTCGGTGCGCCAGTCGGCCTGCTTGTTGTCGGCGTCCGGTGCCTCCGTCAGCCAGTCCTGCGCATATTCGACCTGCACCACGCGGATTGTCCCAAGGTCGCCGTTCGCGACCATCTTTCGAGCATGCCGCATCAGGGGATAGCCGGTATAGTTGTGGGTCAGCACGAATAGGGCTTTGGCGTCCTCCGCCACCTTCGTCAGGTCGCGCGCCTCCTCCAGCGTGGCGGTCAGGGGCTTGTCGCAGATCACGTGGATACCGCGCGACAGGAAGGCCTTGGCGGGGCCCGCGTGCATGTGGTTCGGCGTCACGATCGCGACCGCCTCAATCCCGTCTTCGCGGGCAGCCTCTGCTTCGGCCATGGCTTCGAAATCGGCATAGATACGGTCTTCGGCGAGGCCGAGTTCGACCCCCGATTCCCGCGATTTCTCCGGGGTGGAGGACAAGGCCCCCGCCACCAATTCATAGCGGTCATCCAGCCGCGACGCATAGCGATGCACCGCCCCGATGAAGGCACCCTTGCCACCGCCCACCATGCCCAATCTGATCCGTGTCATTCTGTAATATCCTTCATCTGGCCCGATAAACTCCGGGGTCCGGGGCTGGCCCCGGTCCCACAGTGCCCGTCATCTATATCCCCAGCATCCTGCGGTTCATGGCATCATCGGTTCTACCCGATGCAAAATCGTCGAACGAGTGCGGCGTCACGCGGATGATGTGGTCGCGCACGAACTGCGCACCCTCGCGGGCCCCATCCTCGGGATGCTTCAGCGCACATTCCCATTCCACCACGGCCCAGCCGTCGAAATCGTTGGCCGCCATCTTGGAAAATACCGCACCGAAATCGACCTGACCATCGCCCAGCGACCGGAAACGCCCCACGCGTTTCACCCAACTTTGAAACCCGCCATAGACGCCCTGCCGGCCGGTCGGATTGAACTCCGCGTCCTTGACGTGGAACATGCCGATCACGTCCTTGTAGATGTCGATGTTGTCCAGATAATCCAGACACTGCAGGACGTAGTGCGACGGATCGTAAAGCATCTTGGCGCGCGTATGATTGCCGGTCCGCTCCAGGAACATCTCGAAGGTCACACCGTCGTGCAGGTCTTCGCCGGGGTGGATTTCATAGCACAGGTCGATGCCCTTGCTGTCCGCATGATCCAGGATCGGCCGCCAGCGTTTCGCCAACTCGTCGAAGGCCGCCTCCACCAGGCCGGCGGGTCGCTGCGGCCAGGGATAGACATAAGGCCAGGCCAACGCGCCGGAAAACGTCGCCTGCGCCGTCAGGCCAAGCATGGCAGAGGCGTCGATCGCTTTCCTGACCTGGTCAACGGCCCATTCCTGCCGTGCCTTGGGATCGCCGTGCACGGATTTGTCGGCAAAGCCGTCAAAAGCCAGGTCATAGGCCGGATGCACCGCCACCAGCTGCCCTTGCAAGTGCGTGGACAGTTCGGTCACTTCGATGCCGTTGTCGGCGGCCTGCCCTTTCCATTCGTCGCAATAGGTCTGGCTGGTCGCCGCCTTGTCGAGGTCGATCAGCCGCGCATCCCAGCTTGGCACCTGCACCCCGTCGTATCCAACGGATTTCGCCCATTTCGTGATGCTGTCCCAGCTGTTGAACGGGGCATCATCCCCTGCGAACTGCGCCAGAAACAGCGCGGGTCCCTTGATGGTCTTCATGACGTGTCCTCTCTTAAACGTAGCGATTCACGATGTTTTCCAGCTTTTCCTGCTGGCCCGACACGGGCTGCGGGTCCAGCCCTTCGGCACGGGCTGCGATCCCCTCGAGGGTGGCACCCTCGTCCAGATAGTCAACCTGATCCCACTTGGCATAGCGGGCGCGGCGCGGTGCCTCCAGCGCGTCGTCCTCCAGCATTTTTGCGGCCGCCTTGAGACCCCGGGCGCAGATGTCCATGCCGCCGATGTGCGCGGCGATCAGGTCTTCGGCATCCAGCGACTGGCGCCGCAGCTTGGAATCGAAGTTGGTGCCGCCCGTCGTGAAACCGCCGGCCTTCAGCACTTCGTAATAGGCCAGCGCCGCCTCTGGCGTGTTGTTGGGAAACTGGTCGGTGTCCCAGCCGGATTGATAATCGTTGCGGTTCATGTCGATGCTGCCGAACAGGCCCAGCGTGCGGGCCATCGCCAGTTCATGCTCGAATGAATGGCCCGCCAGAATGGCGTGGCCCTGTTCGACGTTGACCTTCACCTCATTTTCCAGCCCGAACCGTTTCAAAAAGCCATAGACCGTGGCGACGTCGTAATCGTATTGATGCTTCGTCGGCTCCTGCGGCTTCGGTTCGATCAGGATCGCGCCCTTGAAGCCGATCTTGTGCTTGTATTCGACGACCATCTGCAGGAACCGGCCCATCTGCTGCAATTCGCGGTCGAGGTCGGTATTCAGCAGCGTCTCATACCCTTCACGGCCACCCCACAGCACGTAGTTTTCGCCGTTCAGCCTGTGCGTGACGTCCATGCAGGCTTTCACCGTGGCCGCACAATAGGCGAACACATCGGGGTCCGGGTTCGTGGACGCACCGCTCATGTAGCGGCGGTTGGAGAACATGTTGGCCGTTCCCCACAGCAACTTGGGTCCGCCGTCGGCCATCTTCGTCTCGAAGTAATCAGCGATCCCGTTCAGGCGGTCTCGGCTTTCGGACAGGGTGGCACCCTCAGGCCGCACGTCATGGTCATGGAAGCAGAAATAGGGCGTGCCGAGGATGCGGAACATCTCGAAAGCCGCATCGGCGCGGCTCTTGGCCAGGTCCATCGTGTCGGCGGGGAACCAGGGGCGCTGGAACGTCTGACCGCCGAAGGGGTCGCCGCCTTCCCACACGAAGCTGTGCCAGTAGGCCACGGCAAAGCGCAGATGGTCTTCCATCCGCTTGCCCATGATGACCTCATCCGGATTGTAATGTCGGAAGGCCAGCGGGTTGGTGCTGCCTTCGCCTTCGTATTTCGCGGGGGCGATGCCTTTGAAGAATTCGGTCATTGGACATTCTCTTTGATGAAGATGTTGAGGGGGATATCGCCGCGATCGGGCGTGACGGTCTGCCCGTCCGCCAGATCGCGCATGATCGTCATGGCCCGCGTGATGGCGCGGGCCGGGTCCTGGTCAATCACCAGATCGAACAGGTTGTCCCGCAGGCCGGTGCGGGTCGTATCGGTCAACTCGTGTAGGATCGTGACGGGACGAAATACTGAATTGGTCTGTCCCATCGCCGATAGAAGCCCGGCATTGCCTGCGCCGATGGCGTAGATGCCCATCAAGGGCGCGTCCGCCATCGCTTGCGCCGCCAGCGCGGCGATGCGTTTCGGATCGTCGAAGCCTTCAACGACGGGCAACAGACTAAGGCCGGGAAACTCCGCCGCCAGCACCTGCCGGAAACCCAGCAGACGTTGCGCATGATCCCGTGCAGCCAGCGAACCGGCGATCACCAGCACCGCGCCGGTCGGGTTGCGCATGAAGCGCCCCATGAAACTGCCGGCGATGCGGCCTCCGACCTCGTTGTCAGGTCCGACATAGACGTCGCGGCTGCCGACGGCCACGTCGGACACAAGCGACAGGATACGCACGCCAGCGGCACGCAGTCGCGCCAGTTCGGCGCGAACGGGGGCCACGTCGGATACCATGACGGCCGCGCAATCGGTCTGGTCCGGATCGATCCGCCGCAACGCCGCGACCTGTGCCGCCGGATCGAAGGTCTTTGAGGACCGCACATCAACCGTGATGCGATCCTTGCGCATCCGCAGCGATTCAACGGTAATGGCGGCCGTCAGGTTCTGCACGAATGCGGATTGCCCGGCGGGCAGCAGGAACGTGAAACGGTAACCCCGCCCACGCGACAGGTTGGCGGCAAACTGGTCCCGGACATACCCCGTCTTGTCGACAGCGCGATGAACCTTTTCAAGCGATTTAGCCGCCACGCCGCCGCGATTGTTCAGCACGCGGTCCACTGTCGCAAGGCTTACGCGCGCTTCACGCGCCACATCGTGGATCGTTGGCCGGTTCATCGCGTTCTCCCTGCCGCCTGCATAACGGTAGGAAATGAGGAACGTCAATCATTTTTCCCGTGTCAGCGACATCGGCGCGTAGGAGAACGCGGAGAACCGCGCTTCTGCTGCCTGTCCCGACGTGTCGAAAGCCATCATGCCGACAAACGCCCCGGTGAATGACGCATGCTCGCCCTGCGCCCCCTCGTCAGAGACGTGATAAGCCTCTCGCGCAGAGCCGAGCGGTTGCCGACCGCGCCCAGCGTTCCAGAAGAATTGCTGGGTCGCACCTCGCACCTCGACCGATAGCGTGATCGGTCCGTCGGGAACCGGGACAGGTGTGATCGGATGATCCAGATGCCCGGCAGGCCAGTCACCGTTGCATGAGATCAGGGTCAGGCACCGCTGACCGTTTTCATACGTCAGGAAAGCCCCGTGGAACTTGTGCCGGTTGTAATAGGTGATAAAGCCGGCCCCCTGCTGATAGGTCGCAGGTGCGAAATCCAGCGTCGTCGCAGCGTCGTAGGCCGCATCCTCTTGCCTGCGCGCGACAAGGGATTGTTCGAACCAGCTTCCGATGCTTTCGCGGCCGGTCAGGATCAGTTGACCGCCTTCGACGCGAAACAGGCGGTCGGGATAGGGCGTGCGCAGCCATTGGAATTCATCCGGAAGGCGGTCGAAGCGGTCATGCACGACCGGTGCCCGCGGGGCCTGCACGGCATCGGTTTCGACCATCTCTGGCGGCAGCAGCCCGCCACCTTCAAGATACAGCCAGTCATCGCGCCACACGACGCGGGCGATCCCCGTCTCGCGCCCGGTGGCACAGAACGGCTTGCCGTCGTGCATCAGCGGGCGACCCATCAGGTAGGTGTGCCAACCGGTGCCGTCAGGGCCTTCGACATACTGGCCGTGTCCGGTGCGCTGGACGGGGTGGTCGGTGACCCCTTTGGTGGACATGACGTGCTTGTCGGGGTGGTCCTCATACGGCCCTTCAATCTGCCGCGCCCGCGCCAGCGTGACGGCATGATCGTATCCCGTACCACCCTCGGCGGTCGTCAGGTAATACCAGCCGTTCCGTCTGAAAAGATGCGGTGCCTCGGTCAGGCCGCGGTCGGTGCCGGAGTATATGTTGGTGACGGGGCCGAACAGCCCACGGTCCGGCGACCATTCCTGCAACAGGATGCCGTCGAAACGGTCGTTCGCCGGGTTCACGCCGGACCCTTTCTGGCGGTGGTTCCACTGCATGTTCAAGAACCACTTGCGGCCGTCGTCGTCATGGAACAGCGACGGATCGAAACCGCTGAAATTCACGTACCAGGGATCGGTCCAGTCACCGTCGATTGTCTCGCAGGTGGTGATGTAGTTATGGGCGTCTTTCCAGTCGCCCTCCAGCCGCTTCATGTCCGTGTAGACCAGCCAGAACTTGCCGTCCGCGTGGGACAGACACGGGGCCCAGATGCCGCCGCTGTCGGGATTGCCGCGCATGTCCAGAAGCGCTGCACGATTCAGCGGGCGGGAGACAAGTGTCCAGTTGGCAAGATCGCGCGAGTGGTGAATCTGGACGCCGGGATACCATTCAAACGTCGAGGTCGCGATGTAGTAATCGTCCCCCACGCGACAGATCGAGGGATCGGCGTTGAAGCCGGGCAGGATCGGATTGCGGATCATGCGATTACTCCGGTGCGTTGTCGGACAGGCTGGATTTGGCCCAGAGGTTGATCGCCTGATCGCCCGCATGTCGGTCGATCTGCGCCAATTCGTCGGCAGTGAACTCGAGGTTGCCGCAAGCGCCGGCACAATCGACGATCTGTTCTGGCCGGCTCGCGCCGATCAGCGCGGTGGTAATGCCGCCGTCGCGCAGCACCCAGGCAATCGCCATCTGCGCCAGCGTCTGCCCACGCGCTTGCGCGATGTCG
Source organism: Loktanella sp. DJP18 (assembly GCF_049310965.1). Lineage (NCBI taxonomy): Bacteria > Pseudomonadati > Pseudomonadota > Alphaproteobacteria > Rhodobacterales > Roseobacteraceae > Loktanella > Loktanella sp. DJP18. Next base: position 69,828 of record NZ_JBMERN010000010.1, read on the forward strand.
TTCAGGGCGCGGATGCTGGCGATGGCGTCGTCGGTGATCAGGCTCTGGCTCAGGGATTTACCCTGCGCCGCGCGGCTGTCGGCGGGAATGCCGTCCAGGTATTTCGTCGACAGCATCCCCTGTGCCAAAGGCGTAAAAGCGATGGACCCGATGCCCAGGTCGGCCAGCGTATCCTTCAGCCCGTCGGTTTCGACCCAGCGGTTGAACATGTTGTAGCTGGGCTGATGGATCAGCATCGGCACACCCATGTCATCCAAAATGGCGACCGCTTCGCGCGTCTTTTCGGTGTTGTAGCTGGAGATGCCGGCGTAAAGCGCCTTGCCCGAATTCACGATGTCCGCCAGCGCGCCCATCGTCTCCTCCAGCGGGGTGTCGGGGTCGAAGCGGTGGGAATAGAAGATGTCGACGTAGTCGAGACCCATCCGTTTCAGCGACTGGTCACAGGACGAGATCAGATACTTGCGGCTGCCCCATTCGCCGTAAGGACCCTCCCACATGCGGTAGCCCGCCTTGGAGCTGATGATCAACTCGTCCCGATAGCCAGCGAAATCCGTGCGCAGTATCTCTCCGAACGCCTCTTCGGCGCTGCCCGCCGGCGGGCCATAGTTGTTGGCCAGATCGAAGTGCGTGATGCCGTGATCAAACGCGGTGCGGCACATCGCGCGCTTGTTCTCGTGGTTGCTGTCCCCGCCAAAGTTGTGCCACAGCCCCAGCGACACGGCGGGCAGCTTGACCCCGGACGCGCCGCAGCGGCGGTAGGTCATCCGGTCATAGCGGTCTTCGGCGGGGGTATAGGTCATGCGTCTTCCTTCAGCAGGGCGCGGGCGGCATCGGGGCCGAGAGCCGCAGGCCGTTCGCAGGTTGTCGTCATGTCGACGAACTGGCCCGTCTCGCCCGATTTCAAGATCGAGGTCATGACGTCCGTGACATGCACCGCCAGTTCCAGCCCGCAGCGATGCGGCCTGTTATCGATGATCCCGGCGGCCATGTCGGCCAGACCGGCGGTGCGATAGTTCGCACGCGGGTTCTTGCCATCAAGCTCCCAGTTGATCTTGCCGAAGGGGTGATCCCAGACCGGCACCTCGGTCACGTTGCCGGCGGCGTCCGCCTGTTCCAGCACGCCACCGAAGTGGTTCGGATCGGGCACGAACAAGGCACCCTCGGCGCCGTAAAGCTCCATGTTGGCATGGCGGTGCTTCTTCACGTCCCAGCTTACGTTCAGGGTGATCGTGGCACCGCTCTCGAACGACAGCAGGGCGTGGATCGTGGTCGCGACCTCGACCGGGATCGACTCTCCCGCGCGGGGTTGAGACGTGATCGTGCGTGACGTCTGTGCCGCACTGGAAATGGCCGCAACGCGTTTGACCGGGCCAAGCAACTGCACGAGGTTCGTGATGTAATACGGCCCCATGTCCAGTACCGGACCGCCGCCCGGCTTGAAGAAGAAGTCGGGATTAGGGTGCCACATCTCCATCCCCGGACCCATGAAATGTGCCGTCCCGGAGGTCACGGTGCCAATGCCGCCGTCGTCGATGATCTGGCGCGCCTGCTGGTGTGCGCCGCCAAGGAAGGTGTCAGGGGCGGAACCGATGCGCAGGCCCTTGGCCGCCGAAAGGTCGGCCAAGGACTTTGCCTGCTTCAAGGTCAGCACCAGCGGCTTTTCCGTATAGGCGTGCTTGCCCGCATCCAGAATGCGTTTGGTCACGTCGTAATGCGCGTCGGGGATCGTCAGGTTGACGATGATGTCGATGTCGTCAGAGGCCAGCAGGTCGCTGACAGTGCGCGCCTTCAGGCCGAATTCCTTGGCCTTTGCCAGCGCCACATCCTCGTTCATGTCGGAAATGGCGACGAAGCGGATGTTCTTGTAGGTCGGCGCCAGCGTCAGATACGCGGTCGAGATGTTGCCGCAGCCGATCAGGCCGACGTTCATGGTTGTCATGGGAAGTCTCTTCTACAGGGATTGCATGTAGGCCAGCGCGCGGCTGGCAAAGCGGTTGTCGTCGGCAGGCTTGTCATGCTCCATCACGAACAGATCGCAGCCAGCGGTCTTCAAAGCCTTGAAATGGTCGGGCCAGTCCAGCGTCCCGTGGCCAGCGTCGGCCCAACCATCCTCATCCGCATTCTCGCCCTGCGGCGCGCGGTCCTTGACGTGGGCGGCAATGATTCGGTCGCCGTATTGGGCAATCACGTCGGCCGGATCCTTGCCCGCAACAGCGGCCCAGGCGACGTCGAATTCGAACCCGACGTTGTCCTGTGCAAGGATCAGGTCGATGGGCAACTCTCCCGTGGGCAACGCCTTGAATTCGAAGTCGTGGTTGTGCCAGCCGAAGTCGAACCCTTCGTCCTGCAACGGCTGGCCCGCCGCCGAGAGACGCTTGGCGAACGCGGTCCAGCCTTCGGCATCGGTGGGACGCTGGTCGGGCATCAGAAAGGGCACGATGATCTTCTTGATGCCCAGCGCTTTTGCAATCTCCATCGTGCGGGTGGCGTCGCCGGCCACCATATCCATTGAAAAATGGCCGGATGGCATGGTCAGGCCAGTTTCGACCAGTGCCTTCTTTGTGGCGTCGAGGTCTTCGTAGACGGGGCCGTAACCTTCGACATGGGCATAGCCAAGCGCTGCCAGCATGCCGAGCGTGTCGGTCAGCGGGCCAAAGTTGCGAGAGCTGTAAAGCTGGTAGGAAAAGTCGGTCATCGGGATGTCCTCAGGTGGTACAGGTGGCGCTGTGCAGGTCGCGCAGCGTGAAGGTGGGTGTCGCGTCCGGGTCATGCGGCGTGAACCGCAGGGTCGCGGTATGGCCGGGGCCAAGATGAATGGCGTTGCGGTCGAAACGGCCGGGGACGGACGCCTCTGCCGTGACGAAGAAGGCCATGTTTTGCGCGGTCAGGTGCAGCACATGGGCATCGCCGTCGCGCGTCGTGTCGCAGGTCAGATGTGTCGGCAGCAGATCGTAGGCCTTGTAGGGCCGAGGTGCAAACACGTCGCCGCCGTGGGCTCCGTCGCTGGCCGTCCAGCCGAAGGACAGCATCTCTTGCGCGTCCAGTGCGGCCTTTGGCACGCGCAGCACCGCGACGGCGCTGTCCGTCACCTCTGCGGCCCCCTGCCCCAGATCCCGCGTGCTGCCGTCCATCGCGCAGGCCCAGGCGGTGACTTTGACCGTCACACCGTCACGCCGGTCATTGACGGCCCGCAACACCAGGTCATCGCCCTCGGGCATGACGACCACCGTGACGGGCGCATAGAAGGCCTGAGATAGGTGATGCAGCACCTTCCACCCACCGCCATAGTCGAGCGAGGCCCACGAACACACCGGCCATGTGTCGTTCAATTGCCAGATCAACGTGCCCATGCAATGCGGCTTCAGTCCGCGCCACTGGGTGACGGCGGTCTTGATTGCAAGTGCCTGCTGTACCTGTGAAACATAGACGAAATTTTCAAAGTCAACGGGAAAGCGGAAATAGCGGAACATGGTTTCCGCAATCCGGGCGTTGCCACCGGCGTTCTTCTGGTGGCTTTCCATCACCGGGGCGGCGATGTTGAAGTCCTGCGGATCGGCGAACCGGCGGACGATGTCCATCGACGGGTAGCTCTGGAATCCGAATTCGGAACAGAAGCGAGGCGACACGTCGCGGTAGTGGTCAAAGTCGCGCCCTTCGTGCCAGACGGACCAGAAGTGCATGTCACCTGATGAGTCGTCATGCCAGGCATCGCCGAAGGACAGCGGCCCGGTCGACGGGCTGGACGGCCACCAGTTGGCGTACGGGTCGGTTTCGCGCAGCGCATCCTCGATGCAGCGGTTCAGGCGGTCGTAGTTCACGAGGTAGCGGTCACGGTCATTGCGCGACACGTCATACCAGCCCAGCGCGCCGACCAGTTCGTTGTCGCCGCACCACAGCGCAAGGCAGGCGTGATGGTGCATCCGGGCGACGTTGTCATGCACCTCGGCCCGCACTTCTTTCAGATAGGCAGGGTCGGAGGGGTAGAGGTTGCAGGCGAACATGAAGTCCTGCCAGACCAGCAGGCCAAGTTCGTCGCAGGCGTCGTAGAAGCTGTCCGGCTCATACCGCCCGCCACCCCAGATGCGAACCATGTTCATGTTGGCGCGGGCGGCGGATTGCAGCAGGTCGCGAGTCTTGGCGTCAGTAATGCGCCCCGGCAGCGCGTCGGCGGGGATCCAGTTGGCCCCCTTGCAGAACGTGTCGTGACCGTTGACGCGGATCTTGAATCCAAGGCCGGCAGCGTCGGGTTCTGCAATCAGCTCCATCCGACGCAGGCCGATGCGGCGGGTCGCTGTGGCTGTGCCGGCGGTGACGGTCAGGTCGTAAAGATGCTGTTCGCCAAGACCCGCAGGCCACCACAGGATCGGATTCGCGACCTTGATCGTCACCTCAGAGATTCCGGCACGACATTGGACCGTCGAGGTCTGACCCGCGAAGTCCACGGTGACCGGGCCGTCGTGATGGGTCGTATGGACGCCGACCGTGACAGTCACGCCATCGCCGTGGTCCTGCGCGATGGCCAGGCGGTCGATCCGCGCGGACTGCGACGGTTCCAGCCGCAACGGACCATAGACGCCGGAGGTCGCCAATGCGATATTCCAGTCCCAGCCAAAATCGCAGGCGGGTTTGCGCAGGAAGTTGCCGTAGGGGATCGGGCAGTTCTTGGACCACGGCACCGGAAAGGGATGCGCGTCCGACAGCGCCTTGCCAGCGGCGACGGGCGAATGCAGCGTGATGGCGATGGTGTTGGTCCCGACGCGGGCGGCGTCGCCCAGCGCCACGCGGTAGGTGCGAAAGGCGTTCGCCGCCTCTAACACGACCTTGTCGTTGACCCACACCGTCGCCACGGTATCGAGTTCCGAGATCACGAGGTCCACGTCAGTGTCGGTCAGCGTGAAGGACCGTTCCACGATCCAGTCGGTTTCACAGATCCAGCGCAGGTCATATTCATTCTGTCCGGCGTAGGGGTCGGGGATCAGCGCCGCGTCATGCAGCGCCGACACCACGTCACCGGGCAGGATCATCGGGGCCGTCAGCTTGCCGTCTTTGGACCGCAGCCGCCAGTCACCTGACAGGTCGGCTGACGTCACAGGCGCACCTCTGACGTCTTGTCGAACAGGGACGCAGAGGCAGGGTTCAGGCCGATGGTCAGCGTGTCGCCGGGGGTAACCTGCGCCTGCCCGTCCATCCGGATACGGAAGGTCTGGCCCCCCAGTTCGCAATAGACCAACGTATCCGACCCCATCGGTTCCACCAGATCGACGGTCACACCGGTCGTATAAGCGGCGGATCGCAGGTTGTCGCCGGTCAGCACGTGTTCCGGGCGGATGCCGATGATCGCAGGGCGGCCCTCAGCCGGTGTTTCCTTGAATTCATAGGTGCCCAGCGGCAGGTCATGGCCGGGAATGGCGATGGCGCCGCCCTTGATCGTGCCTTCGAAAAAGGTCATCGAGGGCGACCCGATGAAGTCCGCGACATAGAGGTTCTGCGGTTTGCCATAGATCTCTGCGGGCGTGCCAAGCTGCATGATCTTGCCGCCCTTCATGATCGCGATGCGGTCGGCCAGCGTCATCGCCTCGACCTGATCGTGGGTGACGTAGATCATCGTGTTGGACAGATTGTTGTGCAGTCGCTTCAGTTCGACCCGAAGGTCGGCGCGCAGCTTGGCGTCAAGGTTCGACAGCGGTTCGTCGAACAGGAAAACCTCCACGTCGCGGACCAGTGCGCGCCCGATGGCAACGCGCTGGCGTTGACCACCCGAAAGGGCACCCGGCTTGCGTTTCAGCAAGGGTTCGATCTGCAGGATATCGGCGGCGCGCGCGACGCGCCTGGCGATCTCGGCTTTTGGCACCTTCGCGTTCTTCAGGCCAAAGGTCAGGTTCCCCTCGACCGTCATTTGCGGATAAAGCGCGTAGCTCTGGAACACCATGCCGATGCCGCGTTCGCTCGGCTCCGCCCAGGTCACGTTCTGGCCCTTGATCCAGATCTGACCATCGGTCGGTTCCAGCAGGCCAGCGATCACGTTCAGCAGCGTGGACTTGCCGCAGCCCGAAGAGCCCAGCAGGACGAGGAATTCCCCGTCATGCACATCCAGATTGAGGTTCTGCAACACCTTCACTGCGCCAAACGACAGATCGAGGTTCTTGATTTCGACGGAATGGCTCATCCCTTGACGGCTCCTGCTGCGATGCCACGGACGAAGAGTTTTCCGGAGGCGAAATAGATGACGAGGGGGACAAGGCCGGTCAGTAGCGTCGCGGCCATGTTGACGTTGTATTCCTTCACACCCTGCACCGAGTTGACGATGTTGTTCAGTTGCACGGTCATGGGATAGCGGTCGGGAGAGGAGATGTAGGTCACCCCGAACAGGAAGTCGTTCCAGATGCCGGTCACCTGAATGATCAGCGCCACGACGAAGATCGGCAGCGACATGGGCATCATGATCTTGAAGAAGATCGCCCAGAACCCGGCGCCGTCGACGCGGGCGGCCTTGAACAGCTCCTCCGGGATGGACGAAAAGTAATTGCGGAACAGCAATGTGTTGATCGGCATCCCGAAGGCGACATGGACCAGGACGAGGCCTGTCAGCGATCCGTAAAGCTGAACCTCGCCGTTGCACGTTCCTTGGCCCAGCGTGATGATCGGACAGATATTCTGCCAGGTATCCGTAAAGAAGGTGCCGCCATCACGCAGCAGGATCACGATGGGGTAAAGCATGACCTGATAGGGAATGAAGGCACCGATCATCAGGATGGTAAAGAAGACCTCCGACCCGTTGAACTTCCACATCGACAGGGCGTAGCCGTTCACCGAAGCGATGGCGACCGAGACGATGACCGACGGGATCAGGATGCGGACAGAGTTCCAGAAGCCGCGCGACAGGCCGTCGCAGTTGATGCCGGTGCAAGCCTCTTGCCAGGCCTTTACCCAAGGCTGGAAGGTGATTTCTAGCGGTGGGGCAAAGATGTTGCCCATGCGGATTTCGGGCATGCCCTTCAGCGAGGTCACGATCATCACGTAAAGTGGCAGGGCGTAATACAACGACATGACGAACAGCGTGCCGTAGATGATGATATTGCTGCGGCTCATGCGCTTTTTGGGTTTTGCCCCGCGCGGCCCGGCGTCGAGGGTGCGATGGACCGGCTGTTCTGCCGCCTTTGTCGTGGCAAGGATTCCGACGTCAGCCATGCTTCTTGCCTCCGAATTCAAGGTAGGCCCAGGGGATCAGGATGATCACGACCATCAGCAGCATCATCGACGATGCGGCAAAGCCCTGACCCAGGTTCTGGCCGCCGAACATCGCCGTCATGACATACTTCGCGGGCACCTCGGAACTGATGCCGGGCCCGCCAGAGGTCTGCGCGACGACAAGATCGTAAAGCTTCACGATGCCGGCGCCGATCAGGACCAGCGAGGTCACGAAGACCGGGCGCATCATCGGGATGATGACGCGGATGTAGGTCTTGACGGTGCCGATGCCGTCGACGCGGGCAGCTTTCCAAATATCCTCGTCGATGCCGCGCAGCCCGGCGAGCATGATGCACATGATCAGGCCGGTGCCCTGCCACAGGCCCGCAATCAGCAGGCCGAACATGACGATCTCGGGGTTGTTCAGCGGGTCGAACGTGAAGGTGGTCCAGCCCAGGTCGCGCACGACGCTTTGCAGGCCCAGTTCGGGGTTCAGGATCCACTGCCAGACAAGCCCGGTCACGATGAATGACAGCGCGAAGGGGTAAAGAAAGATCGACCGGAAAACCGCTTCGCCTCGGATCTTGCGATCCAGCAGGGCGGCCAGGATAAAGCCGATGACGAGCGTGCCGATCAGGCTGAAGACGCCGTAGATCGCGAGATTCTCGATCGAGACGATCCATTTGCGGCTGGACCAGAGCCGTTCGTATTGCGACAGCCCGTCCCACTTCAAACGGGGTAACAGACCGGAATTCGTGAAGGAATAGACGACGGTCCAAAGTGTGCCGCCCAGAAAGATCACCATCGCGGTAAAGATCAGCGGCAGCATCGCCAGTTTGGACGACAGATTCCGCAAGAAGCGGGTCGGTCGGCGCACGGTTGCGCTGCGTCCGGTATCCGGACGGATGTCAGTTGTCGTCATGGGCCCCCCCGATGCGGCTGGTCTTTCGGCGTCTTCCCTCGCCGATGAATGCGGGCCACCCACCGGGCGGCCCGCACACGTCATGCAGCGATCATCATTCGGCTTGTGCGATGATGTCCGCGTATTGTTGCTGCACTTCGGCCGCCGTCATGGCGGGCGTGTTCCAGAACTCGGTCATCAGATCGTTGAGCTGGGTGATCGTGTCCGGCGCAATCAACTGCTCGCTTGCAGGCAACGTCTGGCCGTTGGCCAGAAGGTCGAGGCCCTTCTGCGTGCATTCGTTCACGGTCGTCAGGTCGACGTCGCCCCGGATCGGCAGCGAGCCCTTGACCGAGTTGAACGACACCTGCACTTCGGGAGACAGCAGCAGGGCTGCCAGTTCTTTCTGTGCCGCGGTGATTTCCGGATCGTCATTCACCGGGAAGTAGAACGCATCGCCCCCGGTCTGCAGAAAGGCGCCGAGCCCGAGACCCGGAAGGCAACCGTAGTCCTCGCCCGCCGTCATGCCGGCGACGGCGAATTCGCCCTGCGCCCAGTCACCCATGATCTGCGCACCACCTTCGCCATTGATCAGCGCGTTGGTGGCCTGGTTCCAGTCCTGCACGTTGATGCCGTTCGAAAGCTCGCGCGCGGCGGCGTAGGCTTCGAAGGCGGCCGTGTATTCCGGGCCCATGACCGTTTCGGCATTCTTGTCCTGCATCACGGACAACCATGCGTCCTTGCCGGCAAGGGCAATGGCCATCACGTTGTTGAAGGCACCGGATTGCTGCCAGGCCTGACCACCCATGGCAAGCGGCGTGACGCCAGCCGCCCGCAGCGCTTCGGCGCTTTCCAGAAAGCCGTTCCAGTCGGTCGGCATCTCGATCCCGGCCTTTTCGTAAGCCGGACCCGACAGCCACATCCAGTTCCAGGAGTGAATGTTGACCGGCGCGCAATAGATGCGACCGTCCACGGTGCAAGAATCCAGCAGCGACGGCGGATTGACGATGTCCTTCCAGCCTTCTGCCTCGGCCACCTCGGTCAGATCCAAAAGCAGGCCCGCCTCGATCAGCTCTTCGGCCTGGCGGCCATGGTTGAACTGGAATGCGGCGGGCGGATCGCCACCGATGATCCGGCTGACCATGATCGGACGCGCGGTATCACCGCCGCCGGCAATGGCACCGTCGACCCAGGTGTTGCCCGTAGCGTTCCAGGCTTCCGCGAACTTCGTGACGGCAGCGGCCTCCCCCCCCGACGTCCACCAGTGCATGACCTCCAGATCGACTGCGCCCGCGCTTGTCGCGGCACAGATCGCCGTGGCCGATAGCAGTTTAGTGCTGAGTTTCACGATTCTAACCTCCCTGATCTAAATCGTTGTAGGAAGGCTACTCCGAAGATGTTTGCGCAAACAAGTCTGTTTTTTCCATCGATTGAAAAATAAGCTGTGATCATGCCGATGCCTGTTCATGCAGCGTGAAATTGCAGAACGGGCGTCCGGTGGGGAGGACACGCGATTGGACAAGGCCACGCCAGGCGATCCGCGCAAGCCGACGTTGAAGACCATTGCAGGCCTGACGGGTCTTGCGGTGCCGACTGTGTCACGCGCGCTGTCAGGGGCAGAGGACATCAGCCTCGATACCCGGGCGCGCGTACGCGCTGTGGCGGACCAGATCGGGTATGTGCCGAACCGCGCGGGCGTGCGGTTGCGGACCGGCCGCACCAACGTGATCTCGCTTGTCCTGTCGACCGAACACGACGTGATGAACCATACGGCCAAGCTGATTTCCTCGATCGCGGGCGGCTTGCGGGATACGCCGTTTCACCTGAACATCACGCCCTATTTCGTGGACGAAGACCCGATGAAGCCGATCCGCTATATCGTCGAATCGGGGTCCGCCGACGCGGTGATCTTCAACCAGATCCAGCCACAGGACCCGCGCATCCGCTACTTGCTGGACCGCAAGTTTCCCTTTGCCACCCACGGGCGCAGCGACTGGGCCGACGAACACGCCTGGTTCGATTTCGACAACGGTGCCTTCGGGGCGCTCGGCGTGCGGACGTTGGTTCGCCACGGGCGAAAACGGCTTCTGATCGTCGCGCCGCCCATGGATCAGTCCTACGCACAGGCCATGGTCGCGGGCGCATGCGCTGCTGCCGGGACGGCCGGTGCCGTCATAAACGTGATGCCGGACCTGAGCAGTGATTCGCCTGTCGATCAGGTCGAAGCGTTGCTGAGCAGACTGCTGGCCGGGCGGGACGCACCGGACGGAGTCATCTGCGGCTCTACCAATTCCGCCCTGGCTGCCGTCGCGGCGCTGGAATCCTGCGGTCGCACACTTGGCGACGACATCGACGTCTTCACCAAGGAAGCGATCGTCTTTCTGCGCCGCGTGCGCCCCCGCCTGCTGGCGATTGCCGAGGATGTCTCGGCGGCGGGCGATTTCTTGTCGCAGGCTGCTATGGCACTGGTACGCCAGCCTATGGCGCAGCCCATGCAACACTTAGACGTGCCCGCCGATCCGGGGTTGTGACTGGCAACCCAGACCGCGACGGGGCAGGATGCAGCGCGAGGGCATCGGAGGAGAGGGCGCATGGCTGGTTTATGGTTCGATGATTTCGCGGTCGGGATGACCTTCGATCATCCCTGGACGCGGACGATCACGGAAACCGACAACCGATGGTTTTCCCTGCTGACGATGAATCCGCAGCCCCTTCACATCGACGCCCATGCCGCAGCGCAGACGGAATTCGGCAGGCCCATCGTGAATTCGCTCTTCACGCTGGGTTGCCTTGTCGGCATGACGGTGAACGACACGACCCTGGGCACCACAGTCGCAAACCTTGGCATGACCGATGTGAACTTTCCGCATCCCTTGTTCGAAGGGGATACCATCCATGTGACCACCGAGGTCGTGGCGCTGCGACCCAGTGCATCCCGCCCCGGACAGGGGATCGTCACCTTCCGCCATCGCTGCTTTAATCAGGAAGACAAACTGTGCGCCGTCTGCGACCGCGCGGCCTTGATGAAGGGACGGCCGGCGGCATGATGTTTCCGCATCGCTCCTACCTGTTCGTTCCCGGCGACAGCGCGCGCAAACAGGACAAGGCGCGCGGTACCGGTGCCGATGCGCTGATCCTCGACCTCGAGGATTCCGTCGCGCCCGAAAACAAGGACGCCGCGCGCCGTTTGACCGCCGATTGGCTGGCGACACCTGCCCCCATGGCACGTTTCGTGCGGATCAATGCGCTGTCGACCGGGCGGACGGACGAGGATATCGCCGCCACGGCCCCGGGCAGACCCGACGGCTATGTCCTGCCGAAGTGCGAATGTCTGGCGGATATCGCGCGAACTGCCGATCTGATCGCAGCGGCGGGATCCAATGCGCCGATCCTGATCATCGCGACAGAGACCGTCCGGGCCGTTCGGCAACTGATGACCGCCGACTGGTCGCACCCGGCGCTTGGTGGCATGGCATGGGGGGCCGAGGACCTTGCCGCCGATCTGGGTGCATTTTCGAACCGCGATGTCGACGGCCGCTGGCGCGCGCCCTTCGCGATGGCGCGCACCCTAGCCTTGCTGGCAGCCAAGGAAGCGGGCGTCGCATCCGTCGATGGGCCATTCACCGGATTGGGCGATACCAAAGGGCTGATCCGAGAAGCCGAGGCCGCCTTTACGGAAGGATTCGACGGGAAACTCGCGATCCACCCGGCGCAGGTACCGATCATCAACGCCGCCTTCACGCCGACGGCGGACCAGATGACCCACGCGCAACGGGTGGTCGACGCGATGGCCGGCAGCGGCGTGGCATCGCTGGATGGACAGATGCTGGATCAGCCGCATCTGGTGCAGGCCCAAAAGATCCTGCGCCTTGGTACCCGGCACGACCACAGCTGACCCGGCAACAATCATACGCCAC
>NZ_JBMERN010000011.1:0-81149 GCF_049310965.1 Loktanella sp. DJP18
CCGACCAGCTGCGTTCGTATGGCGCTGCCATGAAAGAGATCGGCAACGCGGACCGACAAGAAACAGGCCGTTGGCTCAACAACAGGGGCGAGAATTCACACCAGCCCTTTCGAAGGCGAGAACGGGCGATGCTCCGCTTTCGGCGCATGAAGACCTTGCAGAAATTCGTCGCAGTCCACGCCTCGGTCCACAACCATTTTAACCAGGAGCGCCATCTCTATTCACGACATAACTTCAAGCTCAACCGTGCCGCTGCTCTTTCCGAGTGGCGCCAACTTTGTTCGGCATAGGTTCCGACGTTTCGCGGCAAACTGAGACTGGTTCGAATTAGTCTGACAGCACCGACCCGGCTTCTGCGCCGTCGTCTCGGCCACGGTCGGCGCGTCAGCCGTTTCGGGCGATGCCGTGTCCGAGATGCGTGGTGCCATGATCTGAGCCTCTGCCGTCGTTTGTTCATGCCGATCCGGAGACGGATGCGGATGGCAAAACCTAACAGCCCGGATGCAGGCTGTCGCGCCTATATCGAAGTCGATCCGAAAGCGGTGCAGCCCGGCCACGGGTCGCACCGCCTTTGGCGTCTAGCCGTCGATGCGTCCGGCCATCTGGGCGATGGCTTTCTGATAGACGGTGGCGGCATTCCACTCCTGGATCACGGCAAAGTTCGGTTGTCCTTCCTGGAAACCGGCCCCCCGCTGCCAGCCCTTCTGGGCCAGGAAATTCGCGGTCGAGGCCAGCGCGTCCACCTGATTGGTCAGGTCCACCACGCCGTTACCGTCGCCATCGACGCCGTAACGCGCGACGTTGCCCGGCAGGAACTGGGTATGCCCGACCTCGCCGTGCATGGCACCGACAGTGCCGGACGACAGACTGCCCCGATCCACCAGCTGCAACGCAGCCATGGCGTGGGGGCTAAAGAAATCGGAACGGCGGCAGTCATAAGCCAGCGTGGCGATGGCGCTGACCACATTGCTGTCGCCCATGAAGTTGCCAAACCCCGTCTCCATTCCCCAGATCGCCACGATCACGGACGGGGCCACGCCGTAACGCTCTTCCAGCGCACCGTAGAAGTTAGGATTGTTGGCAATCTTCTCGCGGCCCTGGGCCACGATCGTGTCGGCCCCGCGGATGCGCAGGAACTCATCCAGCTCGTAGCGAAAGGATTTCTGGTTGCGGTCGGCGCTGATCGTGCGGGTGGCGTATTGCGTTGCGTCCAATGCGGCAAGGCCGCGCTGGCCCACGCCCTGGGCCGATGCCTCCTGCGCGAATTGTTGTTTCCAGGCATTGAAGCCGCTGGCATCGTTGCCGCAGGTCGCGGCAGCAGCAGCGGTCGATGTCAGAAGCAAAGAGGCGAGAAGGGCGAGTGAGCGCATGTCGTCAGATCCAGTTGGGAAAAAGTTGAGCTGACATTAGCACGATTGCGCCGTTATCCAATATCACCCCTTTCCTGCGGGTCCCCGATCGTCAGACTGCAAAGGAACTGGACCGGGTCGCTCGGGTTCATCCTGCACAGACCACAAGGACCACCCATGACTCCCAGACCGCTGCTGCGCGACACGCTTCTGTTCATCATCGCCGTCGTGCTGATCGGGGCTGCGCTGCATGCCATGACCGCCGTGGCGGTCCCGGTCGTGCTGGCGTTCTTCGTTGCGCTGATCGCGGCACCGCTGGACAGCGGCATCCGCGCCCACGTGCCGAAGGGGTTCGGCTGGCTGGGGCAGGTGGGTGCGGTGCTGGCCGTGCTGGCGTTTCTGGGAGTCTTTGCCGGGGCCATCGGGCTGGCCGGGACGCAGGCTGCGCAGGTGCTCGACGATCTGCCGACGGGGGTCGTGTCCGCGATCGCCGACGCCGCGACGGGGGACGCCGAGGATTCGGCGTCTCGGGCCGGGGCCGCATTGCAAGAAACCACCGCCACGCAAGAGGCAGGGGACGAGACGGGCCAGACCATCTTCGGCATCCCGTTTTCTCGCATTGCAAACCTGATCGGCGGTCAGGCCGTCGGCGTGATGGCAAACATCGCCAAGCTGGTCGCCGCCAGCACCGGCACGCTGATCTCGGGCCTGATCCTCGTCGTCCTTCTCATGGCGATCATGCTGGCGGAACGGGAGCGTTGGCAGCGCCTGCTGGCCGACCGCCTGACGGACAGTGTCGAAGGCGAGGTCGAGGCGGCGCTGGCGCAGATTGCGCACAAGCTGCGCATTTTCCTCGTGACGCGCTTGGCGTTGGGCATGGTGACGGCGGCCTTCTACGGCGCGTGGCTCTGGCTGTTCGACGTCGATCTGCTGCTGGTCTGGATGCTGCTGGCGGTTCTGCTGAACTTCATTCCGACCATCGGATCGATCATCGCGGGCAGCCTGCCGGTGCTTTACGCGATGGTGACGAAGGACATGGGCACCGTCGCGATCATCGCACTCGGCCTGTTCGTGCTGGAACAGATCCTCGGCAATGTCGTCGACCCGCTGGTGCAGGGCAAGCAGGTGGCGGTGTCGCCGGTCATCGTGTTGATCGGCCTGCTGGTCTGGGGCTGGATCTGGGGCATCACGGGCACGCTGCTGGCGACGCCCATGACCATCGTCGTGCTGGTCGTCTGCGCCCACATCCCGGCCACCCGCACCTTCGCGTTGATGCTGTCGGACATGGACGACATGGACAAGCTGCTGGCCCACACCGGGGTTCGGGCCGCCTGATCAGGTGCGCACCCCGGCAAAGCGCTGCGCCCAGTCGTCGCGCTCCGCGTCCGTGATCTTGCGGAACAGGTTGTCCGGCACGGTGAAGGCATGACCGGCGGGAAGGGCGTGCAGGGCCTGTGCCACATCGTCGGGCCAGCCCGCATCGGTCGCGTTCATCGCGTCCAGCATTGCCTTGGCCGCATCGGGGATGAAGGGCGCTGACAGCACGGCGTAAAGCCGGATCAGGTTCAGACCCATGCGGACCTGACAGGCCGCCTGCGCGGGGTCCGTCTTGAAGGTGGTCCAGGGGGCGGTGGCTTGCAGATATTCGTTGCCCGCGACCCAGATCGCGCGCAACTCGGCAGCCGCCTTGCGCACCTCGATCGCGTCCATGTGCCCCTCGTAGGCCTTCAAGCGGCGGGTCAGCTCCTCGGTCAGGGCCGCTTCGGCCTCGCCCTCCTCGCCGCCCTCCGGCACCGCATCACCGAACTTCGACCGGCAGAATTTCGTGATGCGGCTGACGAAGTTGCCCAGCACGTCGGCCAGGTCCTTGTTCACGTCCTGCGCGAAGGCCTCCCAGGTGAATTCGGCATCCGAGGATTCCGGCGCGTGGGACAGCAGCCACCAGCGCCAGTAGTCGCTGGGCAGGATCTCCAGCGCCTGATCCATGAACACGCCGCGCCCGCGTGACGTGCTGAATTGCCCGCCGTCGTAATTGAGGTAATTGAACGACTTGATGTAATCGACAAGCTTCCAGTTGTCGTCGGCACCCATGATCGTGGCCGGGAACGACAGGGTATGGAATGGCACGTTGTCCTTGCCCATGAACTGGGTATAGCGGACGTCGTCGGCACCCTTGTCGGTGCGCCACCAACCTTCCCAGTCCTGACCCTTGCCGGCGTCGACCCATTCCTGCGCGCAGGCAATGTATTCGATGGGCGCGTCGAACCAGACGTAGAACACCTTGCCTTCCATTCCCGGCCACGGTTGATCGCCGTTCTGCACGGGCACGCCCCAGTCCAGATCGCGGGTGATGCCCCGGTCCTGCAAGCCGTCGCCGTCGGTCAGCCATTTCTTGGCGATGGATGTCGTCAGGATCGGCCAGTCGCCCTTCGATTCGATCCAGTCGGCCAGCTTCCCCTTCAGCTTTGATTGTTCGAGGTAGAGGTGCTTTGTCGTCCGCACCTCCAGGTCGGTCGCGCCGGAAATTGTGGAATGGGGATTGATCAGGTCGGTCGGGTCAAGCTGCTTGGTGCAGTTGTCGCACTGGTCGCCGCGTGCCGATTCAAAGCCGCAGTTGGGGCAGGTGCCTTCGATGTAGCGGTCGGGCAGGAACCGCCCGTCGGTCACGGAATAGACCTGCTCCTCGGTCACTTCGCGGATCAGGCCCTGATAGTTCAGCCGTCCGGCAAAATACTGCGTCAGCCTGGCGTTCTGCGGGCTGGATGACCGCCCGAAGTGGTCGAACGACAGCCCGAACCCCTGCGCGATCCCGGCCTGCACCGCATGCATCTCGGCGCAGTATTCCGCCACCGGCTGGCCAGCCTTGGCCGCCGCCAGTTCCGCCGGTGTGCCATGTTCGTCGGTGGCACAGAGGAACAGCACCTCGTGCCCGCGCCCGCGCAGGTAGCGGGCATAGAGGTCCGCCGGCAGCTGCGACCCCACGAGGTTGCCCAGATGCTTGATCCCGTTGATGTAGGGAATGGCGGACGTGATCAGGTGGCGGGCCATGGGACGGACTTTCTGTTGCTTGGCGCCCTTCTAGCGGCGCGCCGGGGCTTTGCCAATGTCGCGTGGGCGGGCTAGGTCTGCCGCAACAGCAAAGGACGCCTCATGAAAACCATTCCCCTTGGCCGCACCGACATCACGGTGACCGACTGGTGCCTTGGCACCATGACCTACGGCAACCAGACCCCGCAGGACGACGCGCACCGCCAGATCGACATGGCGCTGGATGCGGGCCTGAACTTCATGGATTGCGCCGAGATGTATCCGGTGAACCCGGTATCCAGAGAAACCGCGGGCCGGTCCGAGGACATTCTGGGCAACTGGTTCGAAAAGTCGGGTCGCCGGGCCGATTGGGTGCTGGCGACCAAGGTCTCCGGCCCGAACGAAGGTTTCGTGCGCGATGGCGCAGGCTACACCGGGGCCAACATCGAGGCCGCCATCGACGCGTCCTTGGCGCGGCTGAAGACCGACATGATCGACCTCTATCAGCTGCATTGGCCGACGCGCGGCACCTGGACGTTTCGCCGCAACTGGACCTATGACCCGTCGGGGCAGGACCGGGCGCAGACGCTCGACCACATGCACGACGTGCTGGCTGGGCTGGGCCGCGCCGTGCAGGCGGGCAAGATCCGCACCGTCGGCCTGTCGAACGAAACCGCCTGGGGCACAGTGAAATGGTGCGATCTGGCTGACGAACACGGGCTGCCACGCATGGCGACGATCCAGAACGAATACTCCTTGCTGTGCCGGCACGCCGACACCGACCTGTCGGAAACGATGGTGAACGAGGATGTGACGCTGCTGTCATTCTCGCCCCTCGCCGCCGGGTTGCTGACCGGCAAGTATCAGGACGGTGCCGTGCCGAAGGGTAGCCGCATGGACCTGAACGGCGAGCTGGGCGGTCGCAAGTCAGAGCGGGTGTTCGATGCGGTGCAGGCCTACCTCGACATCGCGGCACGGCATGACCTGTCGCCCATCCACATGGCGATGGCCTGGCAGGCAACGCGGCCCTTCGCGGTCAGCGCGATCTTTGGTGCCACCACGGCGGATCAGTTGGCCGCCATCCTGTCAGGCCGCGACGTGACCCTGACTGACGCCGTTCTGGCGGACATCGCTGCCGCCCACAAGGCGCATCCGATGCCCTACTGACACCAGCCTGCGCGGGCGGCACCTTGCGTGGCCGCGCGGAATGGCCCAACGTCCGCGCAATGCAGCGCCAAGGGAACGCAGATGCCACTTGAGATGAACCGGGAGGTCTTCGTCACCTGCGCCGTCACCGGATCGGGGGCCACGCAGGACAAGTCCTCGCATGTGCCGCGCAGCCCGCGGCAGATCGCCGACAGCGCCATCGACGCCGCCCGCGCCGGGGCCGCGATCGTGCATTGCCACGTCCGCGACCCCGACACCGGTGCGCCGTCGCGCCGCCTCGACCTTTACCGCGAAGTCACCGATCGCATCCGCGCGTCAGACGTCGACGTCGTGCTGAACCTGACCGCCGGCATGGGCGGCGACATCGTCTTCGGTGGCACCGAAACCCCGCTGCCCCCCGTCAAGGGGACCGACATGGTGGGCGCGACTGAACGCATGGCCCATATCGCCGTCTGTCTGCCGGAAATCTGCACGCTCGACTGCGGCACCATGAACTTCGCCGAAGCCGATTACGTCATGACCAACACCCCCAGCATGTTGCGTGCGATGGGGGCCATGATGACGGCGCTGGGCGTGCGGCCCGAGATCGAGGCCTTCGATACCGGCCACCTGTGGTTCGCCAAGCAGCTTGTGGCCGAAGGTGTGCTGACCGGCCCCGCCCTCGTCCAACTTTGCATGGGTGTGCCCTGGGGTGCGCCGGATGACCTGAATACGCTGATGGCGATGGTGAACAACGTGCCCGACGACTGGACCTTTTCCGCCTTCGCGCTGGGGCGGCACCAGATGCCCTATGTCGCGGCGTCGGTGCTGGCGGGCGGGCATGTGCGCGTGGGGCTGGAGGATAACCTGATGTTGGGGCGCGGGCAGTTGGCCACAAACGCGCAACTGGTGGAGCGTGCGGTGACAATCATCGAAAACCTCGGCGCGCGCGTCCTGTCCCCAGCCGAGGTGCGCCGCCGCCTGTCCCTGACCAAGCGCGTGCCGGTTTTGGCATGAAGCGTCTGATCCTGCTCGTTCTTCTGGCGGCCTGCGCGAAACCGCAACCGGAAGAACCCGTTGGCGGCCCGCTGGAGGTCTACCGTGACCGCAGCGTTCCCATCGGATCCGCCCTCAACTTCGATGCGGACCGCTATGCCGGGACATGGTACGAGGTCGCCCGCTATCCTGTGCCGTTCGAGGCGGGTTGCGTCGGTGTGACGGCGGAATACAGCCCGTTGCCGGACGGCGGATTGTCCGTGAAGAATACCTGCCGCAATCCGGGAGGCAGCGTGCGCAGCATCATCGAAGGCCGTGCTGACGTCACTGGCCCCGGTCGGCTGAAGGTCCGGTTTGACTCGATTCCCTTTCCCGCCGACTATTGGGTCCTGTGGATCGACGAAGGCTACCGCACTGCGGTCGTGGGGGCACCGAACGGGCGGTCGGGATGGATCCTGAACCGCGAACCGAACATCCCCGCGGACCGCCTCAAGGCGGCGCGCGAAGTTCTGGAATTCAATGGCTACGATCTGGGCCGGCTGGTGGAGGTGTCGCAATGAAATGTCTGGGATGGGTGGCGCTGGTTCTGCTGACGGGGTGTGCCGGCACCGGATTGCTGACGTCCGCCGGCGGTGGCGACATGCGTGGCTCTGACACGGCCTTTCGCGAATTCATGGTGATCGGCGCGTCGATGCCATTCGAGGAATGTCGCGCGGGTGGCGGTTTGATCATCCGCGACGCGAACAGCCCGATGACCGCCTGCGATCCCTCCGTGAAGCGCAACCCGGTGCCGCAGGCGGCGCTGGACGATCCGCTGACTGAAACCGACCTGAACGCCGCGCTGGAACAGCAGGACCTGGACGCCATCAACTGATGACGGGCACGGCGGCGATCATCGGCGGCGGCGTCATCGGTGCGGGCTGGGCGGCCCGCCTTTTGCTGATGGGCTGGGATGTGCGTGTCTGCGACCCCGACCCGGAGGGCGCGCGCAAGCTGGAGGCAGTGCTCGCCAACGCCCGCCGATCGCTGCCGGGCCTGTCCGACGTGGCGCTGCCACCCGAAGGTCGGCTTGTCTGGTGCGCCGATATGGCCGAGGCGGTCATCGGCGCCGATTGGATACAGGAGTCCGTCCCGGAGCGCTTGGACCTGAAACGCAAGGTTTATCAGACGCTTCAGGCCCATTGTTCACCTGATGCGATCATCGGTTCGTCCACGTCAGGCTTCAAACCCTCGGACTTGCAAGGCTGTGTCACGCGCCCGGATCAGATCGTGGTCGCCCATCCCTTCAACCCGGTCTACCTGTTGCCGGTCGTCGAACTGGTCGCCAGTCCCGCCAACCCGGCCGCCTTCGTGGACCGCGCCGCCGACATCCTGACCGGCATCGGCATGTATCCCCTGCGCGTGCAGGCCGAGTTCGACGCTCACATCGCCGACCGTCTGCTGGAGGCGGTCTGGCGCGAGGCGCTCTGGATGATCCGCGACGATCACGCCACGACGGCGGAGATCGACGACGCCATTCGCTACGGTTTCGGTTTGCGCTGGGCACAGATGGGTTTGTTCGAAACCTACAGACTTGCCGGCGGAGAAGCCGGTATGAGGCACTTTGTTGCACAATTCGGACCTGCGCTGGCTTGGCCCTGGTCAAGGCTGACCGATGTGCCCGACATGGACGACGCCTTGATCGACCGGATCGCGGCCCAGTCCGATGCGCAGTCGGGCCACCATGACATTCGCGCGCTGGAACGCATCCGCGACGACAACCTCGTCACCATCCTGCGGGGATTGAAGGCGCGCGATTCAGGTGCCGGCACCTTGCTGAATGCGCAGGATCGCAGGCTGGACAGACTGCCGCAGACGCTCGACGACGTGGCGGACCTGACCCGGCCCGTCCGCACGCTCGACCGGGCCGTGCCTCTCGACTGGACCGATTACAACGGGCACATGAACGAGGCGCGGTATCTGCAGGCCTTTGGCGATGCCTCAGACCGCATGATGGCGCTGGTCGGTTGCGACATGGCCTATGTCGCGGGTGGCAACAGCTTCTTCACCGCTGAAACGCATATCCGCCACGTGGGTGAGGTGCGGGCCGGAGCACGCATCCACGTCGCAACGCAAATCCTTGCCGGGATGGGCAAAAAGATGCACCTGTTCCACCAGATGTTTGCCGGTGAACGCCTGTTGGCGACGGGCGAGCACATGCTGATCCACGTCGATCTGACGACCCGCAAGGCCTGCGACCCCGACGACCGCGTGGCGGTGCCGCTGGCGCGGATCGCACTGGCCCATGCCAGTTTGCCGTGGCCCGCCGGGGCTGGACGGGCGGTCGGACGCAAGTGAACACGTGATCTGGGTCTGGGTGACCATCGGCGCGGTCGTGGCACAGACTGTCCGCTTCATGCTGCAAAAGCAGTTGCGCGGTGCCACGCTTTCGACGGCCGGGGCCACCTTTGCGCGGTTCATCTACTCCGCCCCGCTGGTGGCGCTGGTGGCCTGGACCTACGCCCACTGGACCGGGCAAGGCACCAGCGTCCCGCACCGTTTCTGGGCCTTTGCCATCGC
The DNA here is from genome assembly GCF_049310965.1 of Loktanella sp. DJP18. Taxonomy (NCBI): domain Bacteria; kingdom Pseudomonadati; phylum Pseudomonadota; class Alphaproteobacteria; order Rhodobacterales; family Roseobacteraceae; genus Loktanella; species Loktanella sp. DJP18. The sequence goes on from NZ_JBMERN010000011.1 coordinate 9,078, forward strand.
GGGCGGTTTCACCCAGATCCTTGCCACCATGTGCGTCGTGGCGCTGTTCACCCAACGCAACTTCGCGGTCGGCCTGACCTTCATGAAGACAGAGGTCCTGATCGCAGCCCTTCTGAGTATCGTCGTGTTGAACGAACAGCTTCCGGTGTTGGCGTGGGCGGCGCTTTTGCTGGGTTTGCCGGGGATCGTTCTGCTGTCGGACGCGCCAGCCGCCACCGGGCGGTGGTATCGCCGCGTCCTGAACCGAGGCAGCGGCCTTGGGCTTGCGTCCGGTGTGCTGTTTGCGGTGTCCAGTGTTGGCTATCGAGGTGCATCCACGTCCTTGCCGGACGGCGATGCCTTTTTTCGCGCCATCGTGACGCTGGCCTTCGTGACGGCCTTCCAGGTGACAATCATGACAGTCTGGCTGATCCTGCGGGAACCCGGCCAGATCGGGCGAGTCCTGCGGGCGTGGCGCGTGGCGGGGCTGGTCGGGCTGACCAGCATGGCCGGATCGACCTGCTGGTTCGTGGCCTTCACGTTGCAGACCGTCGCGCTGGTCAAGGGTGTCGGCCAGATCGAGCTCGGCCTGTCGCTCCTGGTCGGCTGGGCGGTCTTCGGCGAACGCATCACGCGGCGCGAATGGCAGGGCCTGATCCTGCTGACCGCCAGCGTGGTCATGCTGGTGCTCGCCGACTATATCAGCCGGGCTCCGTTCAGGCGGCTGACCAGATGCGCCTCGTCGTCGTTGCGAAAGAATGGCACCGTCAGCGGGGCAGCGGGATTTGCGACATGGGCCACCAGTTCCGCCAGCACGACCTCGGCGATGAAGGGTAGATCAAAGGTGCGGGCCTGCGCCAACGGTACCCATTGCAGCAACGACAGCTCATCCTCGGCCCGGCCAAAATCGTCAGGGTCCGTCATCAGGTCGGCGGCATCGGCGAGGAAGAACCGCGCGTCGAACCGCCGGGGCCTGCCCTGTGGCGTGATCGCGCGAAAGAAATAGCGCAGACGCGCAGCGTCCGGCACATGGCCCGTCGCCGCATAACCGCGCCAGCCTTGCGGCGGGTCGGTCCATGGGCCGGGCGCGCCGATGATCTGGCCCGTCTCCTCCCACAGCTCGCGGATCGCGGCGGCCGCAAGGGCGGTCGGTGGCAACACGCTGTCGGCGGCCAGCGCCGTGGCTTCCGCGACCGGCACCTTTACCGGAACGCGATGATCGACCGGATCGACGGCCCCGCCGGGAAAGACGAACTTGCTGGGCATGAAGGCGGCACCCGCCCCGCGCTGGCCCATCAGGACGGACGGCACGTCGTCCCGCCGCAGCACGATGATTGTGGCGGCGTCGCGCAGTGCGGTCTTGTCAGGCGCGATGGCCAAAGCCGTGCATCCGGTTGGCCCATTGAATGCCCACGACCAGTCCCTTGAGCCGGGGCAGCAGGAAAAGCGACAGCGCCACGGTTCCGACGGTAAAGATCGTCGCCAGCAGCAGCGGGTCGGGGCGGAATTCGACGAAACTGTAGATCAGGATCGGCGCGAGGATATGCCCCACGATCAGGATCGTGAGGTAGGCCGGACCATCGTCGGCGCGGTGGCCGGACAGATTTTCCCGACACGCGGGGCAGCGATCCACGACCTTGAGAAAGCCTTCGAACATGTGGCCTTCACCGCACTGCGGACAGCGTCGGCAAAAGCCGCGCCACATGGCTGACTTCGTGTTGCGGTCTGTGCTGGATGATAGGGTTTCGGACATGAGTGCTCCTTCCACCCCTGTCAGGTGCACCCGATGGCGCGAAAATGGAAGGGGGCAGCCGCAGTTTGTGTCCAATGGTCGCGGGCGATCTGCAGAAAAACCGATCTGTTTTGCGACGGAACCCGGCTTGGCGCGCGTATCACCTGCATCGACGGCCGGGAAATGGCCGTCGGTTCATGATACCAGCCAAGGACGATGCACATGAAGACGACTTTGATGATGACGACGCTGCTGGCCAGCCTGTCGCTAGGGGCTGTGGCCCAGGCACAGACGGTGACGACACCGCCGGCCGCCGCCCCGACCGACGACCCGATGCGGCCGGACTTCGCGACCCTTGACGTCGACGGCGACGGTGCGGTCACGCAAGAGGAGATGCAGGCCCAGGCCCTTTCGCGCTTTGCCACGGCCGACACCGACGGCGACGGCGGCCTGTCCGCAGAGGAGATGATCGCGCAACAGGATCAGCGCCGCGCCGCCCGGATGGCGCGGATGATCGCCGCCCGCGACACGAACGGTGATGGCCTGCTGCAGGCAGAGGAGATGGTACCCGATGGCGACCGCATGGCGCGGATGTTCGACCACATGGACTCTGACGCGGATGGCAGCATCAGTGCCGCGGAATTCGACGCCATGACCGAACACATTGGGCGCGGTGGACCGGGCCGTGGCGATCACAAGGGCCGCGGCCATGACGATCGCGGTGGCCATGGCCGCTCGCGCGGTTGACCTGACGACGGCGGCCGGGGTGGTGCATCGCCCCCGGCCGTTGTCACCCCATCTGGATCGGCCTAAGCATGCGGGACATGACCGAACTGCCATCAGACCCGGATGCGATCCCGGACAGCGCCTTGCTGGTGGCCTTTGCCAATGGCGATCCGACAGCGGCGCGCGATCTGACGGGCCGGTTGCTGCCGCGTGTCATGGGGCAGGCGATGCGCATGTTGCAGGACCGAGCCGAAGCAGAGGATGTCGCTCAGGAGGCGATGCTGCGACTGTGGCGCATCGCCCCCGACTGGCGGCAAGGCGAGACGCAGGTCAGCACCTGGCTTTACCGTGTGGTCGCGAACCTGTGCACCGACCGCCTGCGCCGTCGCCGGCGTGGCGGCGTCGGGCTGGACCAGATCGCGGAACCCGCCGATCCGGCGCCGGCTGCGGCGGCGGCGATCCAGACCGAAACGCGCCTGCGGGCGCTGTCGGACGCGCTTGCCGACCTGCCGAACCGATAGGCGCAGGCCGTGGCGCTGCGGCATCTGGAGGGGCTTTCCAACCCCGAGATTGCCGCCATTATGGACATCTCGCCGCGGGCTGTGGAAAGCCTGACCGCGCGGGGCAAACGGGCGCTGATGGCCAGTCTGGCCGATCGGCGCGCGGCACTGGGGTATGAAGATGACTGATCGCGCACACAAAGACCTCGACGCGCTGTTTGCACAGGGGCGTTCCGCTGGCGTGGTGCCGTCCGATGATCTGATGGCCCGCGTTCTGGCAGACGCGGCGCGCGTTCAATCCGCGACGGTCAGGGGCAACGTCAGGTTGCCGGCAGGGCGTCGGCTGGCGTGGCTGCACGACCTGATCGGCGGTTGGCCCGCCTGGGGCGGTGTGGTCGCGGCGGGTCTGACCGGCCTCTGGGTCGGCGTGGCCCCCCCTGCCAGCATCGAAGGGTTTGCAGCCACCTTGATCGGCACCACCCAGACCGTGACGTTCCTGCCCGAAACCGACCTGACCCTGTTCGAGGAATCGTCCGATGGCTGACCCGTTTCCCCCTTCGCGCCGACTGCGGGTCATGCAGATCGCGTTGGCCCTGTCGCTGGCCTTGAACCTGGCGGTGGCAGGGCTGGCGGCCGGCATCGCAGTGCGGGGTCACGAGGGGCGGCCGCCGCGCGACTTCAGCATGAGCCTTGGTCCTGTGGCCCGCGCCCTAATGCCCGAGGATCGGGCCGCGATCCGGGACGCCCTGCAGGACAGGCGCGATCTGGGGCCGCGGACCAATCGCCGTGAAGATCTGCGGACCCTGATCGCTGCAATCGCGGCAGAGCCCTATGACCCGACGGCCCTGCGCAATGCCCTGACCGCCCCGGCAGAGCGCGCGGCGCAGGTGCAGGCGGTGGCGGCCGCTGTGTTGGCCGACCGGATCGACGGCATGACGCCTGATGCGCGGGCGGCGCTGGCCGACCGGTTGATTCGTGGCAAGGACGACCGTTAGCGACCGGCGTGGCGTCTTCCTGTCATTGATCGCGGCATTTGCGGCAGATTGCTTGCGCGACGCTGCCCGCCCCAACACGGCACAGCACATTGGCGCGGCGGCCGAGCTTCAGGATTTGACCGGCCCAAGCTGCGGCGCGGCGGGGTCGGGCGTTCGGTGCAACTCTCTTAGCCTCTTGAAGACAAGGGAAGCTTGGCTGTCTCTCGAGGCCGGTCGCGTCGTCGAAGCGTGCGACGTTCAGGCCGCGCTCTGGCTGAACGCGATGGCGTCACGCCCGTTTGCCTTGGCATCGTAAAGCGCGGCATCGGCGCGCTTGAACAGGTCGCCAAGGCTGGTGGCGTCTTGCGGGTTCAGCGAATCCAGCGCGACCCCGACTGAGATCGTGACCCGCAGGTCGGTTGCCCCGTCACCGATCGGGAAGGGGCGGATGTTGACGAGGCGTCGCAGACGCTGGGCCGCGGCAATCGCCTCGCCCTGAGTGGTGCGCGGCATCGCAATCAAAAACTCCTCTCCTCCGATTCGGGCGACCAGATCCTCTGGCCGGAAATTCTGTTTCAGCCGGGTCGCAAGGCCGCACAGGACGCGGTCGCCCGCCGCATGGCCATAGCTGTCATTGATCCGCTTGAAATGGTCGATGTCGATCATCATCAAGGCGTATTGAGAGCCTGCCGCATGGGCCTGTTCTGCGATGTGGCGCAGGTGCGATTCCGCATAGCGTCGGTTGTAAAGCCCGGTCAGCGGGTCGATCATCGCGGCATGCATGCCGTGGCGCAACGTGTCACGCAGCCGGTCCTGGTCGAATTTGTGCCGCAGCAGACTGCGGGCCCGCAGCAGCAATTCATCTGCGCCCACCGCACCCATGACAACATCGTCGGCACCAAGGTCCAGCAGCATGGCGCCCGTGTCCGCATGTTGTCGCGGCAACAGGACCATCTGCGCCGCAAGCCGCGTGGATTCGCGCGCCCGCAGGTCGGCCACCAGACGGAACATCTGGCCGGCGGTCAGGACGGGCGCGGTGCCATCCACGATGAACAGGTCGGTCGTGCACCCGTCGGTCGTGCCCCCGCTGGCCGTGTCCCCGTCGGTCGTGTCCGTCAGGGCGCAATCGAAGGTGTTGATCCTGATCCGTTGTTTCATCCTTTGTTCCAGCGTATCGACCAGCGCCCTTGCGGTGACCGGGTTTTCCGACAGCAACGTGATGCGGGCTGGTGTGATGCGCGGCTTCGGCGTTTCGTCGAAACCGAAGTTTCGCCTTGTGCCGTCCCTCATCTGCAACTCGCGCGACATGTTCCGCCGCCGCATCAGGCTGCGCACGCGGGCCAGCAGCAGGGCATCGCTGATCGGGCGGGGCAGCACGTCGTCGGCCCCGGCATCCAGCGCGCTGAACCGCGCCACGCTGGTATCCAGCGCCCCGATCGAGATGATTGCGATATGCGTGGTTTTCGGGTCTACGCGCAGCTTGCGACAAAAGCCGTGGCCAACGTCGGAGTCGTCGGTCAGGTTGATCAGCATCAGATCGGGGGGACAGACCGCGATCCGGGCGGCCGCCTCTGCGCAGCTGGCGACGGCATCGACATCGTACTTCGCGGCCAGCATCTTGACCCGCAGAACGATGCGGTTTGTCGATACGCTGTCGACGATCAATATTCTGCCGGACATCTTGCAATCCCTAACTGACGGTTTCACCATCGTCCGATCAATCTGCAACCGAATGATTAAAAAAGTGTTCACCCTTGCAAAGGATCTGCCATGACACCCGACACCGCCGAGGTGCTTGCCCTGCAGGCCCTGGCCCACGTCGCCGCCGATGAGGACCTGTCGGGCGCCTTCATGGGCGGCAGCGGCCTGTCGCCCGATGATTTGCGCACCGGCGCATTTGACCCGTCGTTCCTGGCTTCGGTCCTCGATTTTCTGACCCAGCGAGACGACTGGGTCGTGGCCTTCTGCGACGCCCACGGTCTGCCCTACGACGCACCACTGCGCGCGCGCTATGCCCTGCCGGGGGCAGAACAGGTCCATTGGACATGACGGCGCGCGCGACCTTCGCATGATCAGGGCGATCATCTTCGACAAGGACGGGACGCTGTTTGACTTCAACGCGACCTGGGGGGCGTTCGTGCGTACTCTTCTGGTGGCCGAGACGGGGGGCGATCCTGCCCTGTTGCGCCGGCTGGCCGCGGCGCTGGGCTATGACCTGGCAACGAACCTGTTCCTGCCGGGCAGCGTGGTGATCGCGGAACCGACCAACGTGGTGGCGCGCGTCGTCGCCGATGTCACCGGGCAGTGGGACGTGGCTGCGCTGACCGCGCGGATGAACGACATCTCGACCACAGTACCGCAGATGCCGGCCGCCGATCTTCCTGCGCTGATGACCGCCCTGCGCGCGCGGGGGCTGACGCTCGGGGTCGTGACCAACGATGCCGAACTCCCGGCGATTCGGCATCTGGAAGACGCGGGAATCGTGGATGAATTGGCCTTTGTCGCGGGCTACGACAGTGGCTTTGGCGCGAAACCCGGCCCCGGACAGCTTCTGGCATTTTGCGCGGCGACCGGGATCGCCCCCGCCGACTGCGCGATGGTCGGCGACAGCACCCATGACTTGGCCGCCGGACGCGTGGCCGGCATGGTCTGCATCGGCGTGCTGACCGGCCCCGCCGCGCGTGACGACCTTGTCCCGCACGCGGACGCGGTGCTGGTCAACATCGACGGCTTGCCGGACTGGCTGAACGCCAACGCCTGAGAACGACACCTCCTGTCGCCTTTACCGCATCGGACACCCCGCGCTTGCGTCAGTCTGATCCGGCGGCAGCAAGGGACCGACATGACCGATCATCATCGCAAGCGTGGCGGCGGCCGCGCTGGAAATGCGGCCAGGCGCGGTCATGAGGCGATCGACCAGATGCCGTGGCGTATTCCGGTCAACACCGACCGACCGACAGAACCCCTTGGACCCGACGGCGTGCAGGCGATCCACGACGGCGCCATGACGATCCTGGAAGACATCGGGATCGAGTTCCTGAACGAGGAGGCGCTGGACCTGTTCCGCGCGGCGGGCTGCACGGTGCGGGGCACCAACGTGCGCATGCACCGCGACTGGGTGATGGCGATGCTGGCGCGCGCGCCGGCGCGGTTCACCATCACGCCTCGCAATCCCGACCGGAAGATCCCCATCGGCGGAGACCATATCCTGTTCGCGAATGTCGGGTCGCCGCCGAATTACTACGATCTGGAGTTGGGCAAGAAGGTCAGCGGGACGCGCCGTCACAGTGCCGATCTGCTGCGCCTGACCCAGTATTTCAACTGCATCCACTTCGTCAGCGGCTACCCGGTCGAAGCGCAGGACATCCACGCCAGCATCCGCCACCTCGACATCCTGTTCGACATGCTGACCCTGACTGACAAGGTCGTCCACGCCTATTCGCTTGGTCCCGAACGGGTCGAGGACGTGATGGAAATGGTCCGCATCGCCGGTGGCCTGACCGATGCGGAGTTTCGCGCCACGCCGCGCATGTTCACCAACATCAACTCCACCTCTCCGCTCAAGCACGACGTCCCGATGATCGACGGCTGCCTGCGGCTGATCCGGCGTGGGCAGGCGGTGGTCGTGACGCCCTTCACGCTGGCCGGGGCGATGGCGCCGGTGACGATGGCAGGGGCGGTGACACTCAGCATCGCAGAGGCGTTGTCGGCCATCGCCTTGTTTCAGTATGTCGTGCCGGGGGCGAACTGCGTCATCGGCACCTTCACCAGCAACGTGGACATGAAGTCCGGAGCGCCCGCCTTCGGGACCCCGGAATACATGCGCGCGACGCAGATGACCGGGCAGATGGCGCGGTTCTACAAGCTGCCGCTGCGCGCATCCGGTGTCTGTGCCGCCAACGTGCCTGACGGGCAGGCAATGTGGGAGACCTGCAATTCGCTGTGGTCCGCCGTGCAGTCCGGCACCAACATGGTCTATCACGCCGCCGGCTGGCTGGAGGGAGGGCTGATCGCCTCGCCCGAGAAGTTCGTCATGGACTGCGAGGTGATCCAGATGATCCAGCGCTACATGGACCCGTCGATCACCGCGACAGGCATCGACGACGTGGCGCTGACCGCGATCGGCGAGGTCGGATCGTCGGGCCATTACTTCGGCATCCAGCACACGCAGGACCGTTACGAGGCCGCGTTCTACGCGCCCATCGCATCCGACTGGCGCAACTACGAGGCATGGGAGGTTGCGGGCGGCATCTGGACGGCGGAACGCGCGCACCGCATCTTCAAGGACATTATCGCGCGTTACGAACCCCCGCCGATGTCACCGGACACTCTTGAGGAACTGCAGGCATTTGTCGCACACCGCAAGGCCGAGGGCGGTGCGCCTACGGATTTCTGACACAGTTCCGTGATCGCGGGCAACTTAGTTGCGCGCCCGCTCGTTTCTAAGACATCGCAGGCCATGATGGCCCGCATGTTGAAGAAAGAGTATCATATGACCATGAAGACCAATCTGATGACCGCCGCTGCCGTATTCGCCCTGTCCACTGGTGCCGCCTTTGCTGAGTCGCATATGAGCGAAGCTGGCAACGCGATGGTTGGCGGGGCCGAGATGATGCCCGACATGACGATCGTCGAGAATGCGTCGAACGCCGAAAACCTGACGACGCTGGTCGCAGCCGTCCAGGCCGCCGGTCTGGTCGAGACGCTGTCGGGCGAAGGCCCGTTCACCGTGTTCGCTCCGACCAACGATGCATTTGCCAAGCTGGACCCGGCGCAGGTCGAAACGCTGATGATGCCCGAGAACCAGGCAGCGCTGGCTGAAATCCTGACCTGCCACGTCGTGGCGGCCGATGCGGACGCCGAAGCGATCATGGGCATGATCGCCGCCGACGGTGGCACCCACCCGGTCGAGACCGTCGGTGGCTGCATCCTGCAGGCCGAAGTCGGCTCTGACGGCACCGTCACCCTGACCGACGAGCGTGGCCAGGTCGCAACCGTGACCCAAGCCGACGTCTATCAGTCGAACGGTGTGGTCCACGTGATCGACACCGTGATGCTGCCGGCCGAATAACGGTCTCTTCATACGGTCCTTCGGACCCGATATGCGATCAGCCCCCCGTGCGACATGCACGGGGGGCTTTTCGTTGCGCGGCGTCTCGCATCGGCAAGGTTGCGCCGGGCTGGACGGTGCTTGCGATGCACTCTTGTCTTGTGACTGGCCAGCAGGGTGAAAACGCGATATCTTGTGCATAACGACGTCAAAAGACGCAGATCAGGCACTTATCCCCAAGAAACGACTTTACAGGTGCGCCTTGCGGCCGCACCATATCTCGTGGGGGCCAAGCAAGAACCATACCGTCACTAGAGCAGTGGCATAGTGCTGGGGATAGGGTCCAAACCCGGCACATGAGAGCGAGGCAAACGACATGGCACTGACCGAGCAGTATTTTCACAGCGACGAGATCCATCCCATCGACTTGGTGGAATCCCTGGCAGAGCATCACGCTTGGGAGTTCGACCGTCTTGCCGACAACCAGATCGCGATGGCGGTCGAGGGTCAGTGGCGCACCTATGCGATCACCCTGTCGTGGTCCGAAATGGACGAGACGCTGCGCCTGATCTGCACCTTCGAGATGGAACCACCCGCGCATCGCACGCAGGCCCTGTTCGAGGCGCTGAACACGATCAACGACGACAGCTGGGCCGGCACCTTCACCTGGTGGCCGGAGCAGAAGATGATGGTCTATCGCTACGGTCTTGTGCTGGCGGGCGAACAGATCGCCAGCCCCGAGCAGATCGACACGATGATCCACACCGCCGTCAGCAGCTGCGAACGCTATTACCCGGCGCTGCAACTGGTGACCTGGGCCGAGCGGACGCCAGCGGAAGCGATCCGCATCGCCATCGGCGAGGTCTACGGCCGCGCCTGAAGGATTTGCGCCGCGTCTGCGCGCGTCGCCACGCCGGGGGCCCAGCCCCCCGGACCCCCCGAGATATTTTCGACCAGAAGAAGGTGGGCCTGCGGCACCGCGTGTTGTGCATCGGTCGCGTCCTGCATAGGCTTTCCGAAAAGGATGGGGGACCTGCCGATGAACATGGATGATGTGGCCCGCCGCGGTCTGGTCCTGCTGGGCTGCGGCAAGATGGGCTCTGCCCTGCTGGATGGCTGGCTGAAGGGCGGGCTGCCACCGGTGTCGGTCTGGGTCGTCGATCCGGGCCCCAGCGACTGGCTGAAGACCACGGGCGTGCATGTCAATGCCGATCTGCCCGACGATCCCGCCGTTGCCTTGGTGGCCGTGAAGCCGCAGATGATGGGCGAGGCCTTGCCGGCCATGCAGGCGCTGGGTGGGGGTGGCACGCTGTTCGTCTCGGTCGCCGCCGGCACGCCGCTGGCGCGGTTCGAGTCGACGTTCGGTGCCGCGACGCCGATCGTGCGCACCATGCCCAACACGCCGGCGGCCATCGGGCGGGGGATTTCCGCATTGATCGGGAATGCCGCCGCGACCGACGACCATCTCGCGCTGGCCGAGGCGCTGATGGGGGCGGTGGGCCAGACCGTGCGGCTGGCGGATGAAGGCCAGATGGATGCCGTCACCGCCGTCAGCGGGTCCGGTCCGGCCTATGTCTTTCACCTGATCGAGACGCTGGCGGCCGCCGGTGTCGCACAGGGTCTGGACCCCGATCTGGCAATGGCGCTGGCCAAGGCGACTGTGGGCGGTGCGGGTCAGCTGGCCGAGGACAGCCCTGAAGACCCGGCACAATTGCGGCGCAACGTCACCAGCCCGAACGGCACCACGCAGGCGGCGCTGGAGGTTCTGATGGATGCGCAGACGGGATTTCCGATGCTTCTGGCCCGTGCCGTGAGCGCTGCTGCCGACCGTAGCCGGGAGCTGGCCCATGGCTGAGATCGGCTTTGACGACTTCATGGCCGTCGACATCCGCGTCGGCCGCGTCACGCGCGCAGAGGCCTACCCGGAGGCGCGCAAGCCCGCGATCAAGCTTTGGATCGACTTTGGAGCCGAAATCGGAGAACGCAAGACCAGCGCGCAGCTGACGGTGCATTACACGCCGGACGCGCTGGTCGGGCGCATGGTCTGCGCCGTGGTCAACTTTCCCCCGCGCCAGATCGGCAGGTTCATGTCGGAAGTGCTGGTGCTGGGCCTGCCGGACGCTGAAGGTGCGGTCGTGCTGATTGCACCCGACCAGGACGTGCCGCCCGGAGGACGCCTGCATTGAAGACCCTTCTGCTGACCCGCCGCTTTCCCGACGCCACCATCGCCGCAGCGCAGGCGTTGTTCGACGTGACGATCCGCGACCGCACCGACGGGCTGAGTGTCGAGGACGCCGCGACCGCCCTGCAATCCTTCGACGCGATCCTTTGCACGCTGGGGGATCGCTTCAGCGACATGGCCTTTGCCGTGCCGGACAAGCGGTGCGGCATGATCGGCAGCTTCGGCGTGGGGTTCAATCATATCGACGTGGCGGCGGCTCAGGCGGCGGGAATCCATGTCTCGAACACGCCGGACGTGCTGACCGATGCCACGGCCGATCTGGCCATGACGCTGATCCTGATGACCGCCCGTCGCGCGGGCGAGGGCGAGCGGCTGGTGCGGTCCGGCGGCTGGGACGGCTGGCATCCGACGCAGATGCTGGGCACCCATGTGACGGGCAAGCGGATCGGCATAATCGGGATGGGCCGTATCGGGCAGGCCGTCGCGCGGCGCGCGCACTTCGGCTTCGGGATGAAGGTGATCTATTTCAACCGCTCGCCAAAGGATGTCGATTTCCCGGCGCGGCAGGTCGACGATCTGCACGGCCTGATGAGCCAGGCGGATATCGTCGTCGTCACAGTGCCCGGCGGCGGCGCGAACACGCATCTGGTTGACGCAGCGGCCCTGGGGCAGATGACGGACGGCGCGGTCTTCGTTAACATCGCGCGAGGCGATGTGGTGGACGAGGCGGCCATGATCGCGGAACTCGCGCGCGGGCGGATCAGCGCGGGGCTTGATGTCTACGACAAGGAACCGATGGTGCCGGACGCCTTGAAGGTGCTGGAGAACGTCGTGCTGCTGCCGCACCTCGGCTCTGCCGCGCTGGAAACCAGAGAGGCGATGGGCCAGATGGCGTTGGACAACATCGTCGCCTGGGCCGAAGGCCGTCCGCTGCCACAGGCGCTTTGGACCGTCTGAGCGGTCAGCGCGGCAGCATCCGGCGCAGGATCGCTTTGTCACCCATGACGAAGTGGTGATACATCGCGCCAGTGATGTGCAGGGCGATGAGTGCCAGCAACAGGCTCGCGGTGACCTCATGTGCTTCGGCCATCGGTTCGGACGGAATGAACCACGCCAGCGCGCCGGCCATCGGCATCCCGATCAGAATTCCGTAGAACATCCAATGCGTCACGCGGCTGACGATCTGGATCGAGGTCGATGCCTCTGGCGGGGGCGGCGGGATATCGGTCGTCAGGCGCAGGCCTAGACGCCAGATCATCAGCAGGCCGATGGAGGCACCGATCATCGCGTGGACGATCGCGCCGCCGGTCCAGTCGGATCCGACGCTGATCCCTTCAAGCCGGGCATCGAAGGCCTCGGCCATCGCATCCGCAAATCCGATCTGCAGGATGACCAGCACGGCAATGGTCCAGTGTAGCATCATGTGGGGGGCGGTGTATTTCGTTGCGGACATGGCCAAGGCTCCACGGTCGCGCAGGCGCGCGTCCTTTTGGTCAAACGTCAGAGCAGGCGGTCAGGTTCCTCGTCGTCCATCGCCGCCCGCCAGTGGCGGCGGCACAGCGATACGTAGCGGTCGTTGCCACCGACCTGCACCTGATCGCCGGATCGCACCACGCGACCGTTCGCATCCTTGCGCACGACCATCGTCGCCTTGCGGCCACAGTGGCAGATCGTGCGAACCTCGCGCATGTCGTCGGCCAGGGCCAGCAGGGTTGCCGATCCGGGAAACAGGTTGCCCATGAAGTCGACCCGCAGGCCATAGCACATGACCGGCACATCCAGATCGTCCACCGCGCGGGCAAGCTGCCAGACCTGTGCGGGTTCCAGGAACTGTGCCTCGTCGATGAAGACGCAGGCGCAGGGGCCGCGCACCAGACGCTGTTCCAGCATCTGGAACAGGTTGTCGCCGGGGGCGAATGTTGCTGCCGCCTGTCCGATCCCGATGCGACTGGCGATGCGGCCTTGGCCCGCGCGGGTGTCAAGCTGGGCCGTCAGCAGGAACGTCTGCATCCCGCGTTCGACGTAGTTGTGGCTGGCCTGCAGCAGCACCGTCGACTTGCCCGCGTTCATGGTGGAATAGTTGAAATAGAGCTTTGCCATGCGCCGCCTGATAGCCGCGAGGCCGTAGCCCTTGCAAGCCGGAACGCCGCATCGGGCCGGACTCCGGGAACACACCGCTGTTTGATCTGTTGGGTCCGACCCGAAACATCCTCAACCGACACACCCACACTGGAAAGACCGACCATGACCGATATCCCCGGCAAGTCATTTCACGACGGCATATCCATGCCGGCTTTCGGCCTTGGCATCTGGCAAGTGCCGCAAAACCAGACGGCCCGTGTGGTGCGCGACGCGGTCAACATGGGCTATCGCTTGATCGACGGGGCCGCTGCCTACCGCAACGAGTCGGAACTGGGCGAAGGCATAAGGTCGTCGGACGTCGCCCGCGACGATCTGTTCGTCACGTCCAAGGTCTGGAACGACGGTATGGACTACGATGCCGCGCGCCGGTCCGTTCAGGTCAGTCTGAACCGGATCGGTCTGGACCGGCTAGACCTGATGTTGATCCATTAGCCGTTTCCGCATCAGGACGGCTATGTCGAAGCCTGGAATGCCCTGATCGCGGCCCGCGACGACGGGCAGGTCACCTCCATTGGCGTGTGCAACTTTCACGCCGAACATCTGGACCGCCTCATCGCCGAGACGGGCGAGGTCCCGGTGCTGAACCAGATCGAGATCAATCCGTTGCTGCAACAGCACGAGATGCAGCGCGTCAACGACGCCCGCAACATCGTCACGCAAAGCTGGTCGCCGCTTGGCAATGCGCGATCCTTTGACGCCGCACCGATCAGGGCGGTTGCGGACAGGACCGGAAAATCGCCCGCACAGGTGATCCTGCGCTGGCATCTGCAACTGGGCTGTGCAGTCATTTCGCGGTCCACAAAGACCGACCATCTGAAGGCCAACCTGAACATCTTCGACTTCGATCTGACGCGCGACGATGTCGACGCGATCGCGCGCCTGAACAGGGACGAGCGGACCGGGCCGGACCCGGAGACGTTCAACGGCCGGTAGGGCAACGGCCGATCGGGCGACGGCAGCATGGGTGGTCATCAGGCCCGTTCGACGATGACCGATCCCACTGAATAGCCTGCGCCGAACGAACAGATGATGCCAAGGTCGCCCGGTGCCAGATCGCCCGAATTCTGCGAAAACGCGATGATGGATCCGGCAGAGGATGTGTTAGCATAGTCCTGCAGGATGTTCGGCTGCTCGCCCGGTTCCGGGTCGCGACCCAGCACCTTCTTGCCGATGTAGTCGTTCATCGCCTTGTTGGCCTGATGCAGCCAGAGGCGCTTCAGATCGTCAGCCGTGATGCCCTCATCCGCCATGTGACCGGCGATGTGCTGGCTGACCAGCGGCAGCACCTCCTTGAAGACCTTGCGACCGTTCTGCATGAACTGCATGTCGCGGCGGTCGTCCATCTGGTCGCGCGTGCGCCGCAGGAAACCTGCGTTGTTTCGGATGTTGTTACTGAACTCTGTCGCGCAGCGCGTTGATCTGACGATGAAATGATCGCCCTGCGCATCTTCGGCCCGTTGCAGGATCGTCGCGGTCGCCACGTCTCCAAAGATGAAATGGCAGTCCCGGTCGCGCCATTCCAGATGCGCGCTCGTGATCTCGGGGTTCACGACGACAGCCGTGCGGACAGAGCCGGTGCGGATCATGTCGGCAGCGGTCTGGATGCCGAAGGTGGCGCTGGAGCAGGCGACGTTCATGTCGAAGGCGAAGCCACCGGCACCGATCAATTGTTGAATCTCGACCGCGACGGCGGGGTAGGCACGTTCGATGTTGGATGCAGCACAGATCACCAGATCGACCTGGTCCCCGGTGATCCCGGACTGCGCCAGCGCGGTATTGATCGCATCGACCCCGGTTTCCGCCATGAGACTGGGTTCATCATCGCCGCGGGCGCGCAGATGCGGATACATCCGGTCAGGGTCCAGGACGCCGCTCTTGTCGATGACGTGCCGCTGTTCGATGCCAGACGCGGCGACGATGAAATCGACCGAGGAATGGGCCTTGGCTGCGACCTCGCCTGTCGCGATGGCGTCCGCGTGCGCGGCGTTGTAGCGGTCGGCATAGGCATTGAATGCCGCGACCAGTTCGGCGTTGGTGATGACCTGATCCGGCGTGAAGACGCCGGTTCCAGTGATAGCTGCGCGATACATGTAGGGCCTCCCCGTGTCGGCGCATTATGGCCGGGCCACGGGGGGGAAGTCCATCTTTGCCGTCACGAGGTCCGCCAGGTCACCCTGTGCGACGGACTCGGCCGCGCTACCGGACCGGTACCGAGTAGAGCACATAGCCCGCGATGCGCGCCACCTCGACACCACCGGTGTCGAGCGCGAAGACGCCCAGGTTTTCCATGTCCGCCGGACAGGCCACGAGGTCGGCGGCATCGTCGAGGTATTCGACCGTCGACTCCGTCTCGAACGCAAGCCGGCACTGGTCGCCGTCTGCGCGGTAGCCGTTGGGGGACAGGGTCAGACTGGCGGGAGGGGCCGGGTCCGGGTCAGCGCAGGCGGCCAGTAAGGCCAGGGGCAGCAGATGTTTCATGACGCACCTCCATCCTTCATGGCGGAATTCTAGCACATCGCGCGGCTCTTGTCGCGGGTCCATGACCGGGCCCGCGCGTCGTTAGCCCTGCAAGGACCGCACGTCGATTGCACCGTTGGCGCGTTCCTGCATCGCCATGACGGCCGCCTGTGCGGCGGCGGCGGTGGTGAAGTAGGGGATCTTGTCGTTCAGCGCGACGGCGCGGATGTCGCGGCTGTCTTCGACCGCCTGCGCGCCTTCGGTCGTGTTCAGCACCAGTGCGATGTGACCGTCCTTCAGGCGGTCCACGATGGTCAGCCCGCCCTCGTAGACCTTGTTCACGATCTCGCAGGGGATGTCGTGACCCTTCAGCCAGGCCGCCGTGCCGCGCGTCGCGGTGATGGTCAGGCCAAGGTCGATCAACCCGCGCGATGCGGTGGCCATCGCGTCGGTCTTGTCGTCGTCGCGGATCGAGACGAAGACGCAGCCTTCCTCTGGCAGGATCGTGCCTGCGCCCATCTGCGCCTTGAGGAATGCGCGGGCAAAGTTGCGGTCCCATCCCATTACTTCGCCGGTGGAGCGCATTTCCGGCCCAAGGATCGTGTCCACGCCGGGGAAGCGGGCGAAGGGCAGCACGGCTTCCTTCACGCTGAACCACGGTGTTTTCGGATCGGCCAGGGTGAATGCATCGCCCAGCGGCAGCACGTCCATCGGGTTTTCCGTTTCGGGGTAGGGGGCCCGGTGCGGGAAATTGGACAGCGGTTCCCCCGCCATCAGGCGGGCCGCGATGGAGGCGATGGCGGAATCCGTGGCCTTGGCAACGAAAGGCACGGTTCGGGACGCGCGGGGGTTCACCTCGATCAGGTAGACCTCCTCGTCCTTGACCGCGAACTGCACGTTCATCAGGCCGACAACGTGCAGGGCCAGCGCCAGTTTTTCGGTCTGGCTGCGGATTTCCGCGATCATGGCCTCCGACAGCGAATAGGGCGGCAGGGAACAGGCAGAGTCGCCGGAATGGACTCCCGCCTCCTCGATATGCTGCATGATGCCCGCGACGTGGGTGTGCGTCCCGTCGCACAGGCAATCGACGTCAACCTCGACCGCGCCCGATAGGTAACTGTCCAGCAGAACGGGGCTTTTGCCCGACACGACCACGGCGTCAGAGATATAGCGTTCAAGCTGGGCGCGGTCGCGCACGATTTCCATCGCGCGGCCGCCCAGCACATAGGATGGGCGGATCACCAGCGGGAAGCCGATCTTTTCCGCAATCGCGAAGGCCTGCTGATCGGTCGAGGCGATGCCGTTGACCGGCTGTTTCAGGCCCAGACGGTTGACGAGGTCCTGAAACCGCTCGCGGTCTTCGGCGAGGTCGATGGCATCGGGTGTCGTGCCGAGGATCGGGATGCCGGCCTCTTGCAATGCGTTCGCCAGCTTCAGCGGGGTCTGGCCGCCGAACTGGACGATGACGCCGTGCAGCGTACCGTTGTCCTGTTCGACCCGCATGATCTCCATGACATGTTCGAAGGTCAGCGGCTCGAAATACAATCGGTCCGATGTGTCGTAGTCGGTGGACACGGTTTCCGGGTTGCAGTTGATCATGATGGTTTCATAGCCCTGGTCGGACAGGGCATAGCAGGCATGGCAGCAGCAGTAATCGAACTCGATGCCTTGCCCGATCCGGTTCGGCCCGCCGCCCAGGATCACGACCTTGTTGCGATTGCTGGGCCGCGCCTCGCATTCGACCTCGCCCATGACGGGGGATTCGTAGGTCGAATACATGTAGGGCGTCTGCGCCTCGAACTCGGCACCGCAGGTATCGATCCGCTTGAAGACGGCGACGACGCCGGCGTTGATGCGGGCACGGCGGACTTGCGTCTCGGTCATGCCGGTCAGCGTGGCAAGACGGGCATCGGTGAAGCCCATCATCTTGAGCCGGCGCAGACCGGCCTCGTCGCTTGGAAGTCCGTTGGCCTTCACGCGCTCCTCGGTCTCCACGATCTCGCGGATGCGGGCGAGGAACCAGGGGTCATACATCGTGACGACGTGGATGTCGTCGTCGGACAGGCCGTGGCGCATCGCCTGTGCGATCACGCGGATGCGGTCAGGCGTCTGTTTTGCCAGCGCCTTGGTGATCGCGGCGGCGTCCGGCGCGCCGGGGATCGCAATGTCGTCGAAGCCTGTCAGACCGGTTTCGAGCGAGGCCAGCGCCTTCTGCATGGATTCGTGAATCGTGCGACCAATCGCCATCGCCTCGCCCACGGATTTCATTGCCGTGGTCAGATGCGGTTCCGATCCCGCGAACTTCTCGAAGGCAAAGCGCGGGATCTTGATCACGACATAGTCGATGGTCGGCTCGAAGCTGGCGGGGGTCACGCCGGTGATGTCGTTGTCGAGTTCGTCGAGGGTGTAGCCGACCGCCAGCTTGGCCGCGATCTTGGCGATGGGGAAACCGGTGGCCTTGGAGGCCAGCGCCGACGAGCGCGACACGCGGGGGTTCATCTCGATCACGACCATGCGGCCGTCGGCGGGGTTGATCGCCCATTGCACGTTGGACCCGCCGGTCTCGACCCCGATCTCGCGCAGGACGGCGATGGAGCCGTTGCGCATGATCTGGTATTCCTTGTCGGTCAGCGTCAGGGCCGGAGCCACGGTGATGCTGTCGCCGGTATGCACGCCCATCGGATCGACGTTCTCGATCGCGCAGACGATGATCGCATTGTCGGCGCGGTCGCGCACGACCTCCATCTCGAACTCTTTCCAGCC
This sequence comes from Loktanella sp. DJP18, assembly GCF_049310965.1. Classification (NCBI taxonomy): domain Bacteria; kingdom Pseudomonadati; phylum Pseudomonadota; class Alphaproteobacteria; order Rhodobacterales; family Roseobacteraceae; genus Loktanella; species Loktanella sp. DJP18. The sequence goes on from NZ_JBMERN010000011.1 coordinate 27,583, forward strand.
CAGCAGGGATTCGTCGACAAGGATCTGCGCCATCGGCGACGCTTCCATGCCGGTGCGGCAGTAGTGTTCGTATTGCTCGCGATTGTAGGCCACCCCGCCGCCCGTGCCGCCAAGGGTAAAGGCCGGGCGGATAATCGCGGGCAGGCCGACGTATTCGATGGCATCGACGGCCAGCGCCAGACCCGCCTTGATGTCGAACTTGCCGTTCGGCAGCTTGGGCGCGGTGATGATCGTGGCCTTGGGATTCTCGATCCCCAGCCGGTCCATCGCCTCGCGGAAGAGCTTGCGGTCCTCGGCCATCTCGATGGCCTCGCGCTTGGCACCGATCATCTCGACCCCGAACTTTTCCAGCACGCCCATGTCGGCCAGCGCCAAGGAGGTGTTCAGCCCGGTCTGTCCGCCCATCGTGGGCAGCAGCGCGTCGGGGCGTTCCTTTTCGATGATCTTTGCCACGATCTCGGGCGTGATCGGTTCGATGTAGGTGGCATCCGCAAGCCCCGGGTCGGTCATGATCGTCGCGGGGTTGGAGTTCACGAGGATGACGCGGTAGCCTTCCTCGCGCAGGGCCTTGCAGGCCTGGGCACCGGAGTAGTCGAACTCGCAGGCCTGACCGATCACGATAGGCCCGGCACCGATGATCATGATCGACTTGATATCATCGCGTTTCGGCATGGCGGACCCCGGATTTTTGCAAATTCTCCGCCTTATAGAAGCGATGGGGCGGGGTGCAAGGGGCTAATCCCGCGCTACTGTGCCGCCATCGTCGCGCGGGCCGGGTCCTGACGGTAAAGATAGTCGCGTGTCAGGGGCACGGCCGTCTTGTCGCGGGCCAGCTGGAACTGGAACACGACCAGCCTCTCGTCGATGAACGACCGTTCCGCTGCCGCCAGATAGTATCTCCACATCCGCACGAAACGGTCGTCGTACAGCGCTGCGGCCCGGTCCGCCCGCGCTTCGAACCGGTCGCGCCAGTGACGCAGGGTCCGCGCGTAATGCAGGCGCAGCACCTCGATGTCGGTGGGCATCAGGTCGCTGTGTTCGACGGCGTGCTGGATGTCGGACAGGGCAGGCAGGTAGCCGCCGGGAAAGATATGCGTCCTGATCCATTCGTTCGTGGCGCGCGGCCGCGTCGCGGTGCCGATGGTGTGGATCAGCGCCACGCCGTCGGGGGTCAACAGTTCGCGGACCCTGGCGAAATAGGTGCCGTAATGCGGCTTGCCGACGTGTTCGAACATGCCCACGGACACGATACGGTCGAAGGGACCCTCGACCTGCCGGTAATCCTGCAACCTGATCTCGATCCGGTGCGACAGGCCGGCGTCGCGGACCCGGGCGGTGGCGATCCGGCACTGCTCGTCGGACAGGGTCACGCCCACGACCCGCGCGCCGTAGTCGCGCGCCAGTGTCAGGGCCATGCCGCCCCAGCCGCACCCGATATCAAGGACGCGCATGTCCGGTCGCAGGCAAAGCTTGGCCGCGATGTGGTGCTTCTTGGCGTCCTGCGCGGCGTCCAGCGACATCGCGGGATTGGTGAAATAGGCGCAGGAATACTGCCGGTCCGCGTCAAGGAACAGGTCGTAAAGCTCTGACGACAGGTCATAATGATGCGCCACGTTCTGCCGCGACCGGGTAAGGGGATTGCGCCGTGCCAGCCGCTGCACCGGGGACGCGAACCGCCGCGCCGCGTCCATCAAGGCCGTGGTGCGGCCGCGCTGGCGGTTGCGCATCAGCAGCGACAGGAAGCCGTCCAGATCATCGCCGGCGATGGTCAGGTCGCCGTCCATGTAGGCGTTTCCCAGCGTAAGGTCGGGCCGCAGCACAAGCCCGCGCACAACGGCCTTCCGGTGCAGGGTGGCGCGGATCGGATCGTTGTCGTCGCCGTAGCGCGTGCGGTGACCGTCGGGCCATGTCAGTTCCAGCGCGTCCGTGACGATCAACTGGCGCAGCGCGGTATCGAGGATGCGGTTCCACATGGCGGCGGTCCTTTCAGGCCCGGTAAAGGTGGGAACGTGTTGCGCAGAATTCACCTAGTGCCGTTTGCGCGGCCGCCAAGCGGGGCGGCTTTGCCTTGACTTCTACAGGTGGCCGGGGTGAAACGGCGCGACCCGATTTTACCCGAGGACCGAGCCCATGCACGCCTATCGCACCCATACCTGCGCCGATCTGACGGCTTCGGACGTCGGCACGACCGTCCGTCTGTCCGGCTGGGTCCACCGCGTGCGCGACCACGGCGGCATCCTGTTCATCGACCTGCGCGATACCTACGGCGTGACGCAGGTGCTGTGCGACCCGGATTCGACCGCGTTCAAGGACGTCGAAAAGGTTCGCGCGGAATGGTGCATCCGCATCGACGGAGAGGTCAATGCCCGCGACGCATCGCTGGTGAACCCCAAGCTGCCGACGGGAGAGGTCGAGGTCTTCGTCCGCGATATCGAGGTGCTGGGGGCCGCGAAGGAACTGCCGTTGCAGGTCTTCGGCGATCAGGAATACCCCGAGGAGACGCGGCTGAAGTATCGCTACCTCGACCTGCGCCGCGAGGCGATGCAGAAGAACATGACGCTGCGGTCGAACGTGGTCCGGTCGATGCGCCAGCGCATGTGGGACAAGGGCTTTCGCGAGTTCCAGACGCCGATCATCACTGCCTCCAGCCCCGAAGGCGCGCGCGATTTCCTCGTGCCGAGCCGCCTGCATCCGGGCAAGTTCTATGCGCTGCCGCAGGCCCCGCAGCAATTCAAGCAGCTGATCATGGTGTCAGGCTATGACAAGTATTTCCAGATTGCGCCCTGCTTCCGCGACGAGGACCCGCGCGCCGACCGCTCGCCCACCGACTTTTACCAGCTTGATCTGGAAATGAGCTTTGTCGAACAGCAGGACGTCTTCGACACCATCCAGCCCGTCATCGGTGGCATTTTCGAGGAATTCGGCGGCGGTCGCAAGGTCGACCAGACGTGGGAGCAGATCAGCTACCGCGACGCGGCCCTGTGGTATGGCACCGACAAGCCCGACCTGCGCAATCCGATCAAGATGCAGGTCGTCAGCGATCACTTCGCAGGCTCGGGCTTTGCCATCTTTGCCAAACTGCTGGAACAGGACGGGACGCAAATCCGGGCGATTCCCGCCCCCGGCGGCGGGTCCCGCAAGTTCTGCGACCGCATGAACGCCTTTGCCCAACAGCAAGGGCTGCCGGGGATGGGGTATATCTTTTGGCGCGATCAGGGCGAGGGGATGGAAGCCGCCGGTCCGCTGGCCAAGAACATCGGACCTGAGCGGACCGAGGCGATCCGCCAGCAACTTGGGTTGAACGTCGGCGACGCGGCCTTCTTCCTGGGCGGCAAGCCGGAGGATTTCGAAGGTGTCGCGGGCCGGGCGCGGACGGTGATCGGCGAAGAGCTGAAGCTGACCGACACCGACCGCTTTGCCTGTGCCTGGATCGTGGACTTTCCGATCTATGCCAAGGACGAGGACACCGGCCGGATCGACTTTGAACATAACCCCTTCTCAATGCCGCAGGGCGGGATGGAGGCGTTACAGGGCGACCCGCTGGACGTGCTGGGGTTTCAGTATGACCTGGCCTGCAACGGCTATGAACTGGTCAGCGGTGCAATCCGGAACCACAGGCCCGAGATCATGTTCAAGGCGTTCGAGATCGCAGGCTATGGCCGCGACGAGGTCGAGAAGCGGTTCGGCGGCATGGTCAACGCGTTCCAGTACGGCGCGCCGCCCCACGGCGGCTGTGCGGCGGGGATCGACCGTATCGTGATGCTGCTGGCCGACGAGGCGAACATCCGCGAGGTCATCATGTTCCCGATGAACCAGCGTGCCGAAGACCTGATGATGGGCGCGCCGTCCGAGCCGATGAACGAGCAACTGCGTGAATTGCGCCTGCGCGTGCTGCCGCCCGAAAGCTGAACCGCACTGACGGACCCGCACAGGGTTAGGCATGAAAAAGGGCGCTGCAGACGTCTGCCGCGCCCTTTATTTCTTGTGGCAAGACCGGGTCAGGTGGCTCTTGGCAACAGACCTTTTTCGTAAAGGTAGACCGTCGTGCCGATCGGCACCCTTTCGTAAAGGTCGATCATCTGGTCGTTCAGCAGGCGCGCGCACCCATTCGACACGTCTGTCTTGATCGTATCGGGCTTGTTGGTGCCGTGGATGCGCAGAAACGTGTCGCCGATCTGCGGCTGGAACAAATACAGCGCGCGCGCGCCCAGCGGATTTTCCGGTCCGCCCGGCATGCCGTCCGCATATTTCGCATAGCTGTCCGGGTCGCGTTCGATCATGTCCTTGGTCGGCGTCCAGCTTGGCCATTCCTTCTTGGCCCCGATGTTGAACGTGCCCGCGATATAAAGGGCGTCCTTGCCGACGCCGACGTAATACCGCAGCGCCTGTCCATCCGGAAGCGTCCAATAAAGCGAATAGACGTCGGGTACCACGTGGATTTCCCCCGGCGGCATCGGATTGTCCAGACGCACGAGCTTGGGTGCCATGTCGGGTGGCGGCGGCAACGCGTCCTCCAGTGGGGCGGCAGCGGTGTCGTCCTGCGCTGACACCCATGTGGGAAGCGCAAGACCGCCAACCCCCAGAATCGAGGTGTTCAGGAAACGTCGGCGGTCGATCATGGTAGCTCCAGTCGTCTGTGAATGCGCGCCTAAAATGCCGACCTCTGTCCGGTCTTGCAAGCGTTGCCGCGTCACGTCTGCGCGTGAAACTGTTGCAGTCCCTTTCCTGCATCGCAGGCGCAGTTCATTTTGCGACATAACCCCCCGCAGCTGCGGCGGTTCCCCCCGTCGCGGGACCGCGGGGGGATGGGACACGCCGACCGCCCCGTGCTAGACACGCGCAAACCCAGCAGGACGTCGCCATGACTTTCGATCCGACCATTGCCGCGACCCGTTTCGGCACCGGCCTGTCGCCGGTGATCGAACCAATCCTGGACACCGCCGAGATGATGGCGCGGCTGGGCGGGCCAGACATCGCGGCAGAGCGGCTGCCCATCGCAGGCATGGCGGCGACCAGCCCCGCGCTGCTTCATATCGTGCAGACGAACAGGGCGCGCCGCGAATCGCGCGGGACCGCACTGGAAGACGCGACACAGCAGGCAGTGCGCCAGAACAATCAGGATCAGGCGGCGGTGATCCGGTTCAACGCCCTGTCAACGCTGGCCCGCGCGGTGACCGCACAGGACGGCCTGCGCGAACGCCTGACCGCCTTCTGGGCCGACCATTTCACCGTCATCGGCCGCGCTGGGCCGCACCGTCACCTTGTGACGCCCTTCGTGTCCGACGCCATCCGACCGCATGTGGCAGGGCGGTTCGCGGACATGCTGCGGGCGGTCGTCACGCATCCGATGATGCTGCTCTACCTCGAACAGTCGCGGTCCCTGGGGCCTGCGTCGCCGCAGGGATTGCGCACCGGGCGCGGCCTGAACGAAAATCTGGCGCGCGAGTTGCTGGAGCTTCATCTGGTGGGCGTCGACGGCGGCTACACCCAGGCGGATGTCACCGAGATGGCGGAGCTTCTGACCGGCCTGACCTATGCGCCGACCCTCGGCGTGACCTACAATGCGCGACAGGCCGAGCCGGGTGCAGAAGTGGTCATGGGCCGTCGCTACGGTGCCGAGGCGTCGCTGGACACGGTCGAGGCCGCACTTGACGATCTGGCGCGGCGTCCGGAAACCGCGGCCCATGTCGCGCAAGCTGGCGGTGCATTTCGTGTCGGATACGCCGGACCCGGACCTGATCGCGTCCCTGACGCGCAGCTTTCTGGACAGCGGCTGCGACCTGCTGGCGTTGACCGGCACCCTGCTGGACCATCCCGCCGCCTGGGGACCTGTCCGGGCGAAGGTGCGACAGCCGCACCAGTTCATCGCGTCGTCGCTGCGGGCGCTCGGCGTGCGTGCGGACCGGATCATGGCTTTGACGCAAAAGGATTTCGACCGTCATGTGGGCAGACCGCTGACCTTGATGGGGCAACCTTGGGAGCGCCCCGGCGGCCCCGATGGCTGGCCGGAAGACCCCGCCGCCTGGATCACGCCGCAGGGTCTTGCCGCGCGGATCACCTGGGCGATGTCCAGCCCTGCGGCCTTTGTGGACATGCTGCCCGACCCGCGCCGCTTTGTGGCCACGGCCATCGGGCCCGTAGTGCCGCCGGAATTGAGCTTTGCCGCCGATGCGGCAGAGAATGTGGCCGAGGGGATCGGGCTGATCCTGTCGTCGCCTGCGTTCCAGAGGATATGATCATGGATCGACGCCGCTTCCTGCTGGGTGGAGCCGCGCTGGGGTGTTCCCTTGCCGCCAGTCCGCTCATCACGCCCATCGCGCTGGCCGCTGGCCCTTGGGACAATCGGCTGGTCGTCATCGTCCTGCGCGGCGCGATGGACGGGCTTGACGCCGTGCGCCCCCTCGGCGATCCGGACTATGCCGCACTGCGCCCGACGCTGGATGCGGGCGACGCCTTGCCATTGGGTGACTTCTGGGGTCTGCATCCTGGATTAGCGGCCTTGATGCCACTGTGGCAGGCGGGACAGCTGGGGGCGATGCATGCCGTCTCGACCCCCTACCGCGACGGGCGCAGCCACTTCGACGGGCAGGACGTGCTGGAGGCGGGGACGCTGGACATCGACGGCGCCACCGGCGGCTGGCTGAACCGGATGATGACCGTCGTGCCCGGCATGACCGCGCAGACCGCCTATGCCATCGGTCAGGACCGCATGGCCATCCTGCAGGGGCCGGCACCGCATCTGCAATGGTCGCCGGAGTCCCGGTTCGATCTGTCGCCGCAGGCGCGCCGCCTGCCGGAACTGACACTGCACGACGATCCGATGTTCCGCGATGCTGCCTTGCAGGCTGTCGGGATTGCCGATCAGTTGTCGTTGGACACCGCATCAGGCATGGCGAAGGCCACCGGCCCGGGGTCCTACGTCGAGCTTGCCCGTTTTGCTGCCTCGCGCCTGCGCGAGGACACGCGCATCGCCAGCTTTTCGGTCAATGGCTGGGACACGCACCTCAACCAGACCGGCAGCCTGACCCGCGCGCTGGGTCGCCTGTCCGAGACGATTCTGGCGCTGCGCGACGGGCTGGGGCCGGTCTGGGACAGGACTGCCGTGCTGTGCCTGACGGAATTCGGCCGCACCGCGCGCGAAAACGGCACCAAGGGGACAGACCACGGCACCGGCGGCGCGATGATCTACGCGGGCGGCGCGCTGCGCGGCGGTCGGATCGTCGGGCGCTGGCCGGGGCTGTCAGAGGCCGATCTTTACGACCGACGCGACCTGATGCCTACGGGCGACGTGCGCGCCGCGGCAGGGTGGGTGATGCGCGGGCTGTTCGGGCTTGATGCGGCGCAGGTGCGCGACATCGTGTTTCCGGGGCTCGATCTGGGTGCGCAACCGGAGTTCTTGCTGTGACCGCTGCCGACAGACCCCTTGGCGCGCCGCTGCCCGATTTCATGCCGCCACCGCATCCGCGTGGCGTGACGCTGTCCGGCCACTACGGCTGGTTACGCCCGCTGCGCACCGCCGACGATGCCGGACCACTGTTCGCCCACTTCAAGGACAGCCCCTGGGTCTTCGACTATCTGGGTGAGGCACCGCCAGCGGATGTCGAGACCCTTCAATCGCTGTTGGCCGCTTGGGCCGCCCGCGCGGACTGCGAGATATTCGCCATCGGAGCCGCGGGCAGCATAGACCCGCTGGGCTATGCCTGCCTGATGAGCGTGGTTCCTGCTGCCGGCGACATCGAGATTGGCAACGTCAACCTGTCCCCCACGTTGCAACGTACACCGCTTGCGACGCAGGCCTTTGGCCTGATGCTGGCATGGGCCTTCGAGGTCGGTTATCGCCGGGTCGTGTGGAAGTGCAATGCGCTGAACGCGCCCTCGCGTCGGGCGGCACAGCGGCTTGGATTCAGCTATGAGGGGGTGTTTCGCAATCACCTGATCGTCAAGGGCCGCAACCGGGACACCGCCTGGTTCGCCATGACCGACTCAGATTGGCTGGTCACCGGCCCTGCCTATGCAGCTTGGCTTGACCCTCGGAACTTTGACGACCAAGGGCTGCAACGTACCGCGCTTGGCACCTTGACCGCGCCACATCTGGTGAACCGCGATCCAACCCTGTGACCGTGTGGCGGCATCCGTGCCGCGAGCATTGGCATGTCGATTGGGAACTTGACCGTTGGTCTGTGTGGCGGCTGTGTCGATCTGAACGCAGGCCCGTCATGCCTTGCATTGGGCGACCGGTCGCAGGTCCTTTGGCTTTCACCGTCGAGACGGGCGTGAGCCGAGCCTGTGCGCCCCATCGGGCCGACGTCCGCAAGCCCGCGCAGTGTCGGAAGACCAGGCCAGGCTGCGGCGATCGGTTCAATTCCTTGGTGCGATCTGCATCAGACCCTAGAAGCCAGAGGCAGAGGCGAGTCGGGTCTGCACCATTTCGGTCAGGTCGTGCAGCCCGTCGGGTGCGGCGAGACCGGCCTTGCGCTGCGCAATCAGACGCCGGACGACGTCCTGCATGTCGCGGTCGCGCGCGCTGGTGGCGACACCTGACAGAAACTGTGTGACGTAGTCCAATGTTTGCGGGCTTTCGTCGTGCCGCAGGACATCGACCACATGCGAAAGATCGTCGCGATAGGCCAGCATGTCCGGCTGCACCTGTTCCTGCGGCAGCAGGCGCGGACCCTGCGGTTGGCGATCGGGGGGCAGATGCATCAGGATCGCAGCCTGGAACTGCGCCAGGCTGGCGATCGGCTTGGCGATGAAGCCGTCCGCACCGGCAGCGATCACCTCGTCCTCGGTCACGGAATCGCCCGAGGTTCCAAGGATGACGTCGATCCGGGGCAGACCCTGCGACAGCGACCGGATCAGCGCCAGGCCGGACCCGTCCGGCAGGCCCACGTCCACGATCACGACCGTCGGACGATAGACGGACAGATGTTTGCGGGCGCTGGCCAGACTGTCTGCCCGCCTGATCCGCGCGCCCGACCGAAGGCACAGCATGCGCACCGCCTCGCACGCGAAACGGCTGTCTTCCACCACCAGCACGGTCAGTCCCAACAGCGGGCGCTGTGCTGTGGGCGGGCGCGTCGTCATGAAATCGTCGATCTTATCCATCGTCTCGGTTCCCCAGCGCGTTTCGGTCGCTGCCAGATCACCACTTCGACGTAAAGACCCGGTTAACGAACCTGCGACCAGATGCCGTCATTGGCATTTCCGTCGCGACGCGCCATAAGACCGCTGGGCCTAACGGGCGAGGGACTGCCATGATCGGACGCTTGAACCATGTCGCCATCGCGGTGCCGGACCTTGACGCCGCCGCCGCGCAGTATCGCGGTGCGCTGGGGGCCGATGTCGGCCCGGCGCTTGACCAGCCCGACCACGGCGTCACCGTGATCTTCATCACCTTGCCGAATACCAAGATCGAACTGCTATACCCGCTGGGCGACGCGTCACCCATCGCGAAGTTTCTGGAAAAGAACCCGGCCGGCGGCATTCATCACATCTGCTACGAGGTGGCGGACCTGATCGCCGCACGGGATCGCTTGACGGCCTCTGGCGCGCGTGTGCTGGGCGACGGCACGCCCAAGATCGGGGCGCACGGCAAGCCCGTGCTGTTCCTGCACCCCAAGGATTTCAACGGCACGCTGGTCGAGCTGGAAGAGGTCTGAGGTCGACCCCGTTCCGGGGCCGATGCCTCTGGCGGGGATATTTTGAACCAGAAGAAGACCGGACGCCCGGTCGGTGCAGGCGCGGTCCTGCGGAAAGAGGTGCCTTGATGGGAATTACATCGGCCATCGTGATGTTCGCCGTGATCTGGTGGATGATCTTTTTCATCGTGCTGCCCCTGCAGATGGTCAGCCAGGGCGATGACGGCGCGGTCGTGCCCGGCACCCACAAGTCGGCCCCCGCCAATGCACAGATCGGGCGTAAGGCAAAGATCACGACGGTCTGGGCGGTGGGCGTCTGGATCGTCTTCGCCACGATCATCCTGTCCGGGGTGATCAGCGTGCGCGATCTGGACTGGTTCGGCCGGATGGATAACGCGCAACCCGCGCGCCCGGGCCAGTAAGCCGGTGATAGAGATGCGTGAATGTCGCTGCCCCCAGGATCGGCACGAAGAGGTTGAGTAGGGGGATCGACAGCGGCAGGGCCATCAGGATGCCTGCGACCCAGATCGCCGCACGGTGGCGGCGACCGAGGCTGCGCGCCCCGGCACGCCCTTCGCGGCGCATGGCGGCGACCTGAAAATACTCCCGTCCCAGCAGGAAGCCGTTCATCGTGTAGAAGATCAGCGGCGCTGCGGGCGGGAACAGCAGGTAAAGCGCGATTGCGACAAGGTTCGCCACCAGCATCAGCCCGAGAAACGCGAAGGTATCGCGCAACCCGTCCCAGAAGGACGTGCGCGGCACCGGGGGCAGGGCGGGGTAATGGCGCGCCTCGACCGCGTCGGCCACGTCGTCCAGGAAGAACGACGTGATGGCCGAGGCGACCGGGATCATCAGGAACACCGACAAGAGCAGCATCAGCCCCAGCGACCCCCAACCCAGCAGATCGCCGATCCACGTGACCTGACCGATCCATGGCAGGGTTACCGGCTCTGAAGCCGCAGCATCGATCAGCCAGAGCAGCGCGGCATAGGCCGCGACCAGCAGGGCGAGCGTTCCGCCGATGCCCAGCCACAACACCCGGCGAAAGCGCGGATCGGGCAGTTGCGCCAGCGCCTTGAGGAAATCGCCGAGGATCACAGCCCGCTCCAGTCGGTGATCGCGTCGATGTCCGGGCGGGGCCGGTCGGGCGGCGTTGCGCCGCCGGTGCCGATGTGAACGATGCCTGCGACGGTTTCATGGGCGGCCAGCCCGAACTGGTCGCGGATGAAGTCGCGGTCGTGGCTGAACCAGCCCGATACCCAGGCCGCGCCGAACCCGCTGGCCTGCGCCGCGTTCACAAGACCGAGACACACGCCGCCTGCCGCATAGGTCTGCTCGATCTTCGGAACCTTGTCCGACTCCTTGGGACTGCTGACGACGACCACGGCCAGGGCCGCGTCGGCATAGGTCATCACCGGCTTGTCGATCTTGTCCTGCGGGATGCCGATGCGGGTGCCGGCAGCGGGCAGGTTGTCCGCGATGGATTGCAGCGCATCGCGGGTCAGGACGATGAAGCGCCAGGGTTCCAGCTTGCCATGATCGGGGCTGCGCGACGCGGCGGTCAGGATCGTATGCAGCTGTGCGCGGTCGGGCACGGGGGCCTTCAACGCCTGCGCCGGGTAGGATCGGCGGGTCAGCAGGAAATCGAAGGCGGCCTGATCGGGGTGCGGCATGGGACGTATCCTAATTCCAGTTGCATCCCAGATAGGCGCGGGCCACGCAGGGGGCAACGCATCACCGCGCGTTCTGCGGCAATCCACCGGCGATGTCGTAGTAATCGCCCTTCTGGGCCACGAAGATGTGCAGCGCAAGTCGTGTGTCGGTGGGGCCATCGAAGGCGCCCATCGCCACGGCGGTCGTGTCGCCCTGCAAGTGGTCCCAGAACAGGAACGACCTGCAGGTGCCGCAGAACCCGCGTCGTGCCTTGTCCGAGGACGCGAACCACGCGGGCGTCCCCGTGACCGTCAGTGCCGTGCGGTCCACATCGACAGAGGCCCAATAATGTCCCGACTGCTTGCGGCACTGGACGCAGTGGCAGGCATTGGGGGCGGGCAGCGGACCTTCGACGGAAAAGCTGATCGCGCCGCAGAGGCAGGCACCGGCGTGGGTCACAGGGCGTCCTCCATGTCCTTGATCCAACCCTCCAGAAAGACGGCAAAGCGGCCGTCGGGCTGGCGGGCGGCAAAGACCTCTGCAAAGGGGTCGGGGGCGGTGACGGCGCTGCCCGACAGTTCCTCCAGCACCGCATGGCCGCAGAAGGGGACATAGGTTTCCGAATAGCCCCCCTCGTGGACCAGCAGCAGCCTGCCTCCGCAGACCTCCTCGGCCAGCGCCATGACGCGCCGCGTCATCTGGCGGAACGTGTCCGCCGTCGCCAGCATCCGCCCCAGCGGGTCGTTCGCGGCGGCGTCATAGCCGCAGGCGACGACGATCACATCGGGGGCAAAGGCACGGATCGCGGGCAGGGCGAGGCGGTCCATCGCCGCCAGATACCCGTCATGCCCGGTGCCGGGCGGCAGGGGGATGTTCAGGTTGAAGCCCGCGCCGGCACCATGCCCGCGATCGGCAAAAGCGCCGGTGTCCATCGGGTAATTCCGGTCCTGATGCAGCGACACGGTCAGCACATCGGGGTCGTCGTAAAAGATCGCCTCGGTTCCGTTGCCGTGATGCACGTCCCAGTCCAGGACGGCGATGCGGCGCGCCAGCCCCTCGGCCTGCACCGCCCGGATCGCGATGGCGATGTTGGCCAGCAGGCAGAAACCGTTGGGGAAATCCGGCAGGGCGTGATGTCCCGGCGGGCGCGACAGGGCGTAGGCATTGTGCATCGGGCCCGACAGCACAGCCCGCAAGCCGCCCAAGGCAAGGCCCGCCGACAAGGTTGCGACCTCGTATCCACCGGGACCGAAAGGCGTGCGTCGGCCCAGTTCGCCGCCGGTGCCGTCCGACAGCGCCTTGAAATCGTCGAGGTAGGACGCCGGATGCACCCGCAGCAGGTCCTCACGGCTGGCAGGTGCGGCCGTCATCAGGGCCAGGTCGGCCTCCAGCCCGGTCACGGCGATCAGGTTCTTCAGGCGACGCTTCGTCTCGGGGTTTTCCGGCAGGCCGCCGGTCGCCATCGGCTGCACGAGGCCGCCGACCGGCAGCATCCCCGCGTAATTTCCGCCGCCGTGCCAGAAGCACCGCTCGTCCCAGAAAAATCCCGTGGTCATCGTATCCTCTCCGTTTGGGCGGTATGGTTCCGCGCGCCGATCCCGGATGCAACCCCTGGCTTGCCGATGCGAGACGTTGCGTGCCACATCGCCGCCATGGCCAATCTGTCCCACCTTGCCGCACCCGGCACGATCCTGACCCTGCGCGTCACCCCCAACGCCCGGGTTTCGGTGTTGGAGGTGCGGGACGACGTGATCCACATCCGCGTGACCGTCGTGCCGGAGAAGGGCCGCGCGAACGCTGCGGTCATGGCGGCGCTTTCCAAGGCGCTGGGGGTGCCGAAATCGCGCCTGACCCTGCTGGCCGGCAGCACCGGCCGGGACAAGCGCGTGCGGATCGACTAGTCGCCCGGTTTCGTCAACTGATAGGCCCCTTCCGGCAGGTCCAGCGCCGCGCCCAGGTCGCGCACCTGCGCAAGCGACAGCGTCACGGTCCGCGTCTCGTTCAGGCGCGGATCAAACTGGCTGACGGTCACGCAATCCTCGAAGGCGTTGACGACCACATCCTCTTGCAGATGCGGCCCGCCTTCATCGACAAGCGTGACGACCGTCGCGTCGAAATCGTGTTCGATGGTAAACATGCCCGCAGCCTAGCCCGTCGCGACCCTGTCGAAAAGGGCCGGCGCACTCTCGCGCAATCGTGCGCGATGGGGGCGGGCAGGGGGTGGCGGTTCGGGCGGGGACTGTTAGAATCGCGTGAACAGACCTATCGCCCGAAGGCCCCCCATGATCCGCCCGCTCGTCAGCGCCATCCTTGCCTTTGGCCTTGCGGGGTGTGCCGTTGCCCCGGCGCCCACACCTGTGTCCGTGCCGATTCCCGCACCGGTCATCGTGCCGCCGACCGCCGCCGCCATCGACGATGCCAGTCCCGACGCCCGCATGGCCGTGCGCAGCCTGATCGCCGCCGTCGACGCAATCGAACCGGTGGCAGAGGCGATGTGTCGCGACCGCGCGCCCGACCTCAACTGCGATTTCGCCTTTGCGATGGACACCAACCCGAACGCGCCGCCCAACGCGTTTCAGACCCTCGACGAAACGGGGCGGCCGCTGATCGCCTTTACCGTGTCGCTGCTGGCCGAAACCCGCAATGCGGACGAGGTCGCCTTCGTCCTGTCGCATGAAGCCGCCCACCATATCGAAGGGCATCTGGCCCGCCAGCGTCGCAACGCGACCATCGGGGCAGCGATCATGGGGCAACTTGTCGGCCTGTCCAACGACCCGGACGCCGGTCGCCGTGCAGCCGAATTCGGTGCCGCCATCGGCGCGCGCACCTACTCCAAGGAGTTCGAGCTGGAGGCCGATGCCCTTGGCACCGTGATCGCGGCGCGCGCAGGTTACAACCCGCTGCGCGGTGCGGCATTCTTTGCGCGCATCCCCGATCCCGGAAACAGCTTTCTGGGCACGCATCCGGCCAATGCGGAACGCCTGCGCCGGGTGCAGCAGGTGGCGGCCGGCATCGGCTTTCGCTAGGCCAGCGTCGCGGCGCCCATGACGATGCCCGAAAAGAAGCAGATCGAGGCGGCCAGCACGAAACCGTGCCAGATCGCGTTCGAGAACTTGAGCGTCTCCCAGCTGAAGAACACCACGCCGAGCGTGTAAAGGCCGCCGCCCAAAGCGAGCAACACCAGTGCCGGCGTCGGCACGATCGCGGCGATGGGCGGCATCAACAGCACCGCCAGCCAGCCCATCACCAGATACAGTGCCGGGCCGAAGCGCCCCGGTTCGCGCCAGAAGAACAGCTTGCGCGTCATGCCCCAGGCCGCCATCGCCCAGACCAGCGCCAGCACGCCATAGGCAAACCCGGTGCCGATCATCACCGCCAGCGGCGTGAACGTCCCCGCGATCTTGAGGTAGATCGCCGCATGATCGACCCGCCGCAGGGTGGGGCGCAGCCGGGTCCAGGGTGTCATGTGATAGAACGCCGACGCCGTGAAGGTCGCGATCAGCGCCGCACCGTAGACCGTCAGCGCCACGGCGTGTTCGCCCGGCATCCGGCCGACCGACCAGACCACCAGCCCCACGGCACCGATCAGCGCAAAGGCCACACCAGCGGCGTGCAGCGTGCCGTCCGCGATCCGCTCGGACCGGGCATAGTCGGGGTAGGCATCGAGGGGCAAATGTCTCATATTATGGTAGGTAGGGCCGATAGGCCCGTGTCCACCCGTGACCTTCCGTCACAGCGGCATGAAACCGGCGTGCCGCGACCGACGTGCATCCTGCGTGACCTTGATAGGAGATGTCCCATGCGCCGCGCCGTCCTTGTCCTGACCCTTGCCACTGGCCTTGCCCCCGGATTTGCCTTCGCCGCCGGGTCGGCCGATCCCGCCCCGCCGAAACCCACCGCCACGACGCAGGTCTGCGCCGAAGGGCTGGTCTTCGACCTCGCCACGAAGAAATGCATGACGCCAGAGAGTCGACCAACGACGACTCAGCCCGCCTGAACGACGTGCGCGAACTGGCATACGACGGCCGCCATGCCGACGCCCTGCGCGTGCTGAAGACGATCGAGGACCAGTCCGACGACATGGTCCTTACCTACTACGGCTTTGTCACTCGCAAGGCGGGCGACATGGCCGACGGCATGGCGTTCTATGCGGCGGCCCTTGCCGTGAACCCCGACAACCTGCTGACGCGGTCCTACCGGGGGCAGGCCTTGGTGGAACAGGGGCAGGTGGACCTCGCCCTTGCCGAACTGACGCAGATCCGCATGCGCGGCGGTTGCGGTACCTGGGCCGAGACGTCGCTGGCCTCTGCCATCGCGACGGGCGAGACCTACAGCCACTAGACCCTTGCAGCAGGCCCCGTCCTGCCGCATCACGCGGCCATGAAGATCATCGCCCACGCCCTGACCGACCGCGGGTCGCGCTATGCCGTGAGTGGCGGTCCGGTCGCGTCGGTGGAAGAGGCGAAAGCCTTCGTCAAGACCCTGTGCCGCAACAAGAAATTCGCCAAGGCGACGCATAACACCTGGGCCGTCCTGCTGGAATCTGGCCCCGTCAAGAATGACGACGGCGAGGCCGGTGCCGGTGCCGTCATCCTGCGCATGCTGGAACGCGAAGGCCTGACCGGCCACATCATCGTCGTCACCCGCTGGTTCGGCGGCGTGCATCTGGGCGGTGACCGGTTCAGGCGGGTGCAGGACGCGGTGCGGGTTTATTTGGGGGAGGATTGAAGCGACAGGTGGTACAGACGGGCCGTTTGGCCCGCCTGTGATGTCAACGTCCTCTGTTTACATTGTCACGTTTGGATCTGTCAGGATTGTCACGTGCATATTCCCTATCGCCAATCTTGACCACATGAGTGCCCGCATGTTCACCCCGCTTCACTTCCGCCACAACCTTGCGGCGTGGAACGTCTTTCCGATTGCCGATGTCGTAGTGTTCATTTCGGCCGTTCGGGCCGTCGTTCTTGCCAATGATCCTGCTCATTTTTGCCCCTCCCATTTCTGCGGCTCAACGTCGGGAAACCGGCGGCCCTGAAGGACCTCCGATACCCGGCCTTGATTAATCGCACCAAGTGCAGCGGAAATTTGCGCTTGGTTCATCGGAGTATGCTCCCAGAGCCACTTGATCTGGGCCGCAATTTGTGCAGTCAAACGGGGAGACTTAGTCATGTTTGGCATTGGAACCTCCAAGTTGCCGAAACGGCAGCCATTGAAATCCGAACGCAAATGCCGTATAGATTCCTTGTCACGGGAGGACACTGCATTCGAAGCGGCCACAGGGCTGCCACAAGGCTGTGACCTCGGAAATGCGGGGTTGCGAAAGCGGCCCCGCTTTTTCGTGTTTCCTGATCATAGAGCTAGCACAAGACTGGCTAACTACGCAAGCGTCGTGGTGATTGATATGAAGTATGCCTACTGCCGTAATGTTCCTAATTATTAGGCGTGTCAACCGCTCTGGCTAAAAATCCGCCAAAATATTTCGTGATCAATTTGCTTCGTGCACAAGATTATGTGCGCCAGCCGACTCATAGGGCTAGCGATTGATTCGGGTTTTTCTGGCCGCTTTTACTAACCTCAACTTTTCAAATTACGACTGGAGCCTGCCCCACAAATCATACTCCCCCGCTTCCTCAACCTCGACCTGCACCACATCCCCGACCGACAGCCCCTCGGCCCCCTCGTCGATGAACAAATTCCCGTCGATCTCGGGGGCGTCGGCCCAGGTCCGGCAGGTCGCGACGCCGTCGGCGTCGATGTCGTCGACGATGACCTCCAGCACGCGGCCGACTTTCGCTTCCAGCTTGGCGGCAGAGATCGCCTGCGCCTTGGCCATGAAGCGGTCCCAGCGGTCCTGCTTGACCTCCGCCGCCACATGGTCGGGCAGGGCGTTGGACCGCGCGCCGGCGACGTTCTCGTATTGAAAGCAGCCGACGCGGTCGAGTTGCGCCGCGTCCAGCCAGTCGAGGAGGTGCTGGAATTCCGCCTCCGTCTCTCCCGGATAGCCCACGATGAAGGTCGACCGCAGGGTGATGTCGGGGCAGATGTCGCGCCAGGCGGCAATCTCCTCCAGCGTCTTCGACCCCGCCGCAGGCCGTGCCATGCGCCGCAGCACGTCCGGGTGTGAATGCTGGAACGGAATGTCGAGGTAAGGCAGCACGCCCGACGCAGGGTCCGCCATCAGCGGGATCAGGTCGCGCACATGCGGGTAGGGATAGACGTAGTGCAGCCGCACCCAAGCCCCGAGTTGCCCCAGTTCGCGCGCGAGGTCCGTGATATGGCTGCGCACCTCGCCACCCTTCCAGGGGTTCAGGTCATACCTGCGATCCAGCCCATAGGCCGAGGTGTCCTGAGAGATCACCAGCAGTTCGCGCACGCCCGCATCGACCAGCTTTTCCGCCTCGCGCAGGACGGCGTGGGCGGGACGGGACGCCAGCTTGCCGCGCATGTCGGGGATGATGCAGAACTTGCACTTGTGGTTGCAACCCTCTGAAATCTTGACATAACTGTAGTGTCGCGGCGTCAGGCTGACGCCACGCGCGGGCAGCAGGTCGATGAACGGATCGGGGCTGGGCGGCACCGCCAGATGCACCGCGTCCAGCACCTGTTCGTATTGCTGCGGGCCGGTGACGGCGAGGATGCGGGGGTGATGCTCGCGGATGTAGTCCGGCTCTGCCCCCAGGCAGCCGGTCACGATCACGCGGCCGTTTTCCTGCAACGCCTCGCCGATGGCATCGAGGCTTTCGGCCTTGGCACTGTCGAGGAACCCGCAGGTGTTCACGATCACCGCCACTGCCCCGGCGTAGTCGGCGCTGATCGCATAGCCTTCGGCCCGCAGGCGGGTCAGGATGCGTTCGCTGTCCACCAGCGCCTTGGGACAGCCAAGACTGACCATGCCGATGGTCGGCTGGCCTGGCCTGGCAGAGTCGGGACGGGCGGTTTGCGTGACGCGGGCACGGGCGAGGTCGGGGCGCACTTCGGGCGGGTTCTGGGTCATGGGCCCTTCTATCCCGACCCCGCCTGCGCCGAAAGGGGCCAAGGATCACATAAAGGGCTTGCCGTCCGGACCGAAACGCCCTTCCGTGCGTTCAACTGTCACAGGACTGGATCAAGGACGACGCACCGCATGACGACAATTCTACAGATCCTCATGTGGCTGCTTGTCGTTGTCGTGGTGCTTTTCACTCTCATTCCCTTTTCGCGCATGGCGCACGGCATGGTGCGCGGGGCGGATTTTCCACGCCAGCAGGTGCTGTTTCTTGCGGTTCTGCTGGGCGGGATCGTGGCATGGTCCCGGCCCGAGGCCTGGGTCTGGATCGTCGCGGCGATGGCGGCCTGCGCCGTGGTGCAGGCCATCTTCATCGGGCGCTACCTGCCGTTCTGGCACAAGCAATCGCTGAACCCGCGCCCGCATGAGGATGTGTCGGAGGATCGCACGATCTCGCTCCTGGCGGCGAACGTGAAGAAGTCGAACCGTGACTACCTGCTGTTGATCGACCTCGCCCGTCGGGTCAAGCCTGACATCCTGATGGCGCTCGAAGTCGATGACGCGTGGGTCGAGGCGATTGATGAGCTGTCCGACATCTTTCCGCATCAGCAGTTGCGACCGCTGGAAACCGGCTATGGCATGGCTGTCTACAGCCGCAAGCCGCTGCAGGATGCCGAGTTCCGCGAGAAGATCGTCGAAGGCGTGCCGTCCCTGCGGGCGCGTGTGCCACTGGCCGACGGGCTGGCGTTCCGGCTTTACGTCGTCCACCCCGAACCGCCGGTGCCGGATCAGGATACCGAAGGGCGCGACGCGGAATTGTCCGCCATTGCGATCGAGGCGCGGGACGATCCCTTGCCGACCGTTGTGTCCGGCGACCTGAACGATGTCGCATGGTCGATCACGACCCGCCGCTTTCAAGAGGTGTCGGGCCTGCTCGACCCACGCGTCGGTCGCGGCTTTTACAACACATTCAGCGCCACGATGCCCTGGATGCGCTGGCCGCTGGACCACCTGTTCCACGATGCGCAGTTCCGCCTGCTGGACATGCGTCGCGAGGCGCATATCGGGTCGGATCACTTTCCAATGTATTTCAAGCTGTTGCTGACCCCGGTTGAAGCGGCGGAGACGCGCCCGGATGAGGCGACGCCGGACGAGATGGAAGAGGTCGAAGACATGATCGACCGCGAGAAGAAGTCAGACCGCGAGGCGATCGGGTCGGACTGGGAAGACGAGGACTAGGCCTTCGTCTGCAATTTCCGTACGACGCGCATCATCACGCGGTGTGGCAGCAGCGGGGCAAGCCAGTTCAGCACGAAGCCCAGCACCCCTTCATTGATGACGTGAAGCCGCCCGGCCGTCATCTGTTCATAGCCGAATTTCGCGACGCTGGCAGGCGTGCGGCCGCCGCCTTTCACCAGTCCGGTGCCGCGCAGGTCGGCGGTGTCGGCGAATTCAGTCTCGACATAGCCGGGGGCGAGGACGGTGACGGTCACGCCACTGTCCCGCAACTCCTCGGCCAGGGCGAGGGAATAGCTGCGCACGAAGGCCTTGGTGGCAAAGTAGATCGCCTGCAAAGGGCCGGGCATCATGCCGGCCGTCGATCCGACGTTCAGGATGCGCCCGGATCCGCGCCGCGCCATGGCACCGCCGATGTCATGGCAAAGCGTCACCAGCGCCTTCACGTTCAAGTCGATCATCGCCAGTTCCCGGTCCAGCGGGCGGTCAACATGCAGCCCCTGGCCGCCGAACCCGGCGTTGTTGATCAGCACGTCGATCGGCTCTGCGCGCACAGCATCGCAGAGGCGTGTCACGGCCGCGCTGTCGGTCAGGTCGGCGGCGATGACCCGGACGCTGACGCCATGCCCGGTCTCCAGCTCTGACTTGAGCGCATCCAGTTCGTCCTGCCGTCGAGCGACGATGATCAGGTCACCGCCGCGCAGGGCGTGGATGCGGGCGAACTCGCGACCGATGCCGGACGATGCACCGGTGATCAGGGCCAGTCTGGGCATAGTTTACTCCTTTTCATCATCGTATCGGAACTGCGGCATGACCTGCAGCACGTCGAATTGAGGCGACAGAAGCCCCGCGATCTGCAGCTCTGCGAACCCGTGGACGATTGACCACAGCAGCGCCTCTGTCCGGCCCTGCCGGTCCGGACCATCGGCACCGGGCCAGTGCAGGCCGGTGCTGATCCGTTGCAGGATCGCGAAGCTGGCCTGTCCGGCGGCCTGCAGGTCGGGGTCCGACTTGTCGCACAAAGTAGGCGAGAACATAAGCGCGTAAAGGTGCGGATGCGCGCGGGCGAAACCGACATATCCGCGGGCGGCGGCGTTCAGCGCATCCCGGCGGTTGCCGTCGGGGGGCAACCCCGCCGCCATGTGGGCAGCATGCCGGTGAAAGCCTTCGGTGGCGATGGCAGTCAGCAGGCCCTGCCTGGCACCGAAGTGATTGCGCGGGGCCGTATGGCTGACGCCGACACGTGCGGCCAGCGTCCTCAGGCTCAGGGCCTCCGGTCCCTGTTCCTCCAGCAATGCAATACCCTCGGCGATCAATGCAGCGCGCAGGTTGCCATGGTGATAGGTGGCGTCCTTCCTCGTCATATTGCCATCGTAAACATTCTGCTGGACGCGGCAAGGCGAATCGGGGCATGATGTTACCAGTGGTAATTTCGACGGAAGTCCGTGATGTCGCCCGAAACCCTGTTTTCTATTGCCAGCACGCTTGTCCTGCCCGGCTGGGCGATCCTCGTGCTGGCTCCGCGCCGCTCGCCTGCACTGAACGCGGTCCCTGCGATGATCCTGCCAATGGTCCTGTCGGCGGGATACGCCGCGCTGGTCATGCAGCATTTCGCCGGGGCAGGGGGCGGTTTCGGCAGCCTTGCCGCGGTCCGCGCGCTGATGGCCAATGACGGAATGTTGCTGGCGGGTTGGGTGCATTACTTCGCCTTCGATCTGATCGCCGGGTCGCTGGCGGCCGCGGCGATGGACCGCGCCGGGGTCTCTCGCCTGATCCAGGCCCCGATCCTGATCGCGACCTTCCTGCTGGGTCCGCTGGGCTGGCTGACCGCCATGCTCGTCAGTGGCGGTTTGCAGGCCACCAGCCAAACAAGGAGAGCCGTATGACGAGTCTCGCCCTCCCGCCCCGGCGCGGGGATTTTTCCACGCTCACGGTGCTATCGGTTGCCGTGACCCTGCTGTTTTCCCTTGGCGCCCTGACCGATCCGCGGATGCTGGACGGCGTCGCGGTATGGGAAAAGCCGCTGCATTTCGCACTGTCCTTCCTGCTGTTCTTTGGCACGTTAGCGCTGGTCGTGCCGCGGCTGTCGCCGGTGTGGCGCAACGGATGGCTTTTGCGCATCACGACCGTCGCCATCACCGCATCGTTCCTGTTCGAAATGGTCTACATCAGCTTGCAAGCCGGTCTGGTCGAGCGGTCGCACTTCAACGTGGGCGATCCGTTTCATGCGCTGCCGCTGACGCTGATCGTCGCGGGTTATCTCAGCAGCCACGGCAGCCACCACGTCGGACAACCTCTTCCGGGCGGTGCCGTCGTCCCGGTCATGGGCTGGTCGTTGACGACGGGCGATCTGCGCCCGGCGCATTTCGTCTCGATCCACGCGATGCAGGCGCTGCCGCTGCTGGGTTTCTGGCTCGACCGGCGCAATATGCAGGACCGCCGCATCCTGTGGGGTGCTGCGGTCCTGTGGTCGGTGCTGTGCCTGGCGCTCTTCGCTCAGGCCCTGTGGGGCGTGCCGCTCATCGCGTTTTAGCGACGACGATCCCGGCGCGAGGACATCGGCTGGAAAGCAACGCCGACATGCGCCTCGCAATAGGGTTTGCCTTGCTGGCTTGGCAGTCCGCAGAACCAGAAGTCCGGCGTCGCCGGATCGCCGACAGGCCATTTGCAGGTCTTTTCGGTCAGTTCCATCAAGCCGATCTTCTTGGCGGTCTTCTCGACTTCGTTCACTTTGGCCAGGGCCTCGGGCGAAATCTCGTTCGCAGAGGGCTGGGGCGGCAGGGGTTGCCCGGCGGGAATGATCGCGCGGCGCGCGGCGCTGATCGGAATGCCGTTCTCGTCCAGTTCTTCGATCACCTCGGCGTCGGGGTCTGGCCTCGGCGCGCGCTGCGGAGTCGCGGACTCCGTGCGCATCTGCGGCCGCTCCTCGACCACAGGTTCTAGGGTTGCGGCCACAGGCTCTGCCGTTTCGGTCGCCGGCGCACCGGCACGGTTCGACAGGCCCAGCCGGTGGACCTTGCCGATCACGGCGTTGCGGGTGACGCCACCCAGTTCCTTGGCGATCTGGCTCGCCGACTGGCCTTCGCCCCACATCCGCTTGAGCGTCTCGACACGTTCATCTGTCCAGGACATTTGGCTTCCTTCGCTTGCGCCCCGGTCACGAAGGGGCCTTGTCTAATCCGTTGATCCTCTATTCTAAGCACTGGGGCGGTGGAAGTGAAGGACCGCCCGGCCAAAGAAAAGGAAAGACGCCATGACCGACCGTACGGCCACAGCCGCCGCAACCGCCCCGAGTTCGGCGATGGGCGTCCGCCGTTTCGGCCGCGTGAACTGGGAAGGGACCAAGACCCTGTCCCTGCGCGAGGTCCGCCGCTTCATGAATGTCTGGTCCCAGACCGTCATGGCTCCGCTGATCAACGCGGGGCTGTTGCTGATGATCTTCACGATCGCCATCGGCCCGCAGCGCGGCGACGTGATGGGTGTGCCGTTCATGACGTTCCTGGCTCCCGGCATCCTGATCATGACGGTGATCCAGAACGCCTTTGCCAACACCTCGTCCTCGCTCGCCTCGGCCAAGGTCGGCGGCAACATCGTCGATACGCTGATGCCGCCGCTGTCGGCGGCCGAGCTCTTGTTCGGCTACCTCTTCGGGGCCGTGGCACGGGGCCTGATCGTCGCCGCCGTGATCGCTGCCGGGTCCTGGGTCTTTCTTGGGGTGCCGATCCAGAATGTCCTCTGGGTGCTGACCTTCGTCACGCTGGGGTCGATGTTCATGGGCGGGCTGGGCATGATAGCGGGGATATTCGCCAACAAGTTCGACCAGTTGTCCGCGATCTCGAACTTTCTCGTCACACCGTTGTCGTTCCTGTCCGGCACCTTCTACAGCATCGACGCCCTGCCAGAGGCGCTGCGCATCGCGTCCCATGCCAATCCGTTCTTCTACATCATCGACGGCGTGCGTTTCGGCATGATCGGCGTCTCCGACAGCTCTCCGTGGCTGGGACTCGCTGTGGTCATGGCCGCCAATGCGGTGGTTCTGACGATCGTCTGGCGCTGGCTGGACCGGGGGTATCGGCTCAAGGCTTGACCCCTTTCCCCGGGTCACGAAACCGGCTATGTGAGGGGCATGAACGTTTGTGCCCCCTTTGCGATCCGACGCCGACGCTGACCCGCGTCCGTCGCTGCACGCCGTTTCCTTTCCCAAAATCGTTGACCCGACCGCCCCCAGCGGGCATCAATCGGGCTTCACGTTTGCCACAAGGGCCTTTGCCATGATCCCGACCATCCTGCCGACCTACAACCGTGCGCCGATGGCGTTCGCAAAGGGCGAGGGGGCCTGGCTGACAACGACGGACGGTCGCCGTTTTCTGGATTTCGGCGCGGGTATCGCCGTCAACAGTCTGGGTCATGCGAATCCCGCGCTGATCAAGGCGCTGACGGATCAGGCGCATGACGTCTGGCATGTGTCCAACCTTTACCAGATTCCGGTCCAGCAGGCGCTGGCCGACAAGCTGGTGGAACACACCTTCGCCGACACGGTGTTCTTCACCAACTCCGGCACCGAGGCCTGCGAACTGGCGGTCAAGATGGCGCGCAAGCACTTCTACGACGCAGGCCAGCCGGATCGCACCGACATCATCACCTTTTCGGGAAGCTTTCACGGCCGGTCTTCGGCCGGGATCGCCGCCGCCGGGTCCGAGAAGATGACCAAGGGCTTCGGCCCGCTGCTGCCCGGTTTCGTGCATCTGCCGTTTGGCGACCACGAGGCCCTGACCGCCGCCGCCGCATCCCCGACCGTCTGCGCCATCCTGATCGAACCTGTGCAAGGCGAGGGTGGCATCCGGCCCGTGCCCGATCAGTGCCTGAAGGGTCTGCGCGATCTGGCGGACGAACACGGCCTGCTGCTGATCTTCGACGAGGTGCAGTGCGGCGTCGGGCGGACCGGCAAGCTGTTCGCCCACGAATGGGCGGGCATCACGCCAGATATCATGATGGTCGCCAAGGGGATTGGCGGCGGCTTCCCCCTGGGTGCCGTGCTGGCCACGGAAGCGGCAGCCGACGGCATGACCGCCGGCACCCACGGATCGACATACGGCGGCAACCCGTTGGGCTGCGCGGTGGGCAACGCCGTCATGGACATCATCGCCGACCCCGCCTTTCTGGCCGAGGTCAATCGCAAGGCGGGCCTGCTGCGGCAGAAACTCGAAGGTTTGGTTGCGGCCCACCCGGAGGTCTTTACCGGCGTGCGCGGGTCCGGCCTGATGCTGGGCCTGATGTGCAAGGCCACGAACACCGACATCGTCAAGGCGGGTTATGACGCGGGCATCCTGACCGTGCCAGCCGCGGACAATGTCATTCGCTTGCTGCCGCCTCTCAATCTGACCGATGCCGACATCGCCACCGCCACCGATCTACTAGACAAGGCGGCCGGGCAGGTTTCCTCCGATGGGTAGCTACATGTTCAGACCCATCACGCGGGCAGACCTGCCGATGTTCCGGCACTGGCTGGACCAGCCGCATCTGGGCGGCTGGTGGGGTGACAGCGGCACGGAAACCCGTCTGGTGGAAGACGATCTTGGCGGCGACGTCGTCGACATGCGCATCGTGGAATACAACGGCACCCCTTTCGCCTATATTCAGGACTACAACGCCCATGCCTTCGGCGCGCCGCAGTTTGCGCACCACGATGCGGACGCCCGCGCGATCGACACCTTTCTGGGCGATCCCGCCTATCTGGGGCAGGGCCACGGTGCCGGCTTCATCGCCGCCCGCGTCGCGGACCTGCGACGATCCTGCCCGGTGGTCCTGACCGACCCCGACCCCACCAACACGCGGGCCATCGCCGCCTACACCCGCGCCGGCTTTCGCCGCGACCGCATCACACCGTGTGAAGACGGCGATCCGGTGCAGGTGATGTTCCATCGCTGACCGGCCTTCAAACCGACAGATTTACCGGGGCAGGGACGGCACGCGTCCCAGACCCCGCCAAAGAAGAAGACGAACCCATGACCCATTTCCTCGATATCCACACCACGCCGCCCCAGGACCTGCGGTACATCATCGACGATGCCCGCCGCATGAAAGATGCGCGCGCCGGATTGCCCAAGGGGACACCCGACGCGGATCAGCCGCTGGCCAATCACATGGTTGCGCTGATCTTCGAAAAGCCGTCCACCCGCACCCGCGTCAGCTTTGATGTCGGCGTGCGTCAATTAGGCGGGCAGACGATGGTGCTGTCGGGGGCCGACATGCAGCTCGGTCACGGCGAGACTATCGCAGATACCGCCCGCGTGCTGTCGCGTTATGTCGACATGATCATGATCCGGACCTTCGAGGAGGCGACGCTGCACGAGATGGCCGAATACGCCACCGTCCCGGTCATCAACGGGCTGACCAACCGCACGCATCCCTGCCAGATCATGGCCGACATCATGACGTTCGAGGAACACAGCGGCCCGATCAAGGGACGAAAGGTCGTCTGGTCCGGCGACGGCAACAACGTCTTTGCCAGCTTTGCCCATGCGGCGAAGCAATTCGATTTCGACCTCGTGTTCTCCGGTCCGCCGCCGCTTGACCCCGAAGGCGCGCTCGAGGGGCTATACACCATCGAACGCGATCCGCAAAAGGCGGTGCACGACGCCGACCTTGTTGTCACCGATACCTGGGTTTCCATGCACGATCCCGCATCGGCGCGCG
Source organism: Loktanella sp. DJP18 (assembly GCF_049310965.1). Lineage (NCBI taxonomy): Bacteria > Pseudomonadati > Pseudomonadota > Alphaproteobacteria > Rhodobacterales > Roseobacteraceae > Loktanella > Loktanella sp. DJP18. Next base: position 53,791 of record NZ_JBMERN010000011.1, read on the forward strand.
AGCGGCGGCACAATCAACTCCGCGGCTATCAGGTCACGGATGCGCTGATGGCGCAGGCGAAACCGGACGCGCTGTTCATGCATTGCCTGCCTGCCCACCGCGATGACGAGGTCACGTCTGCGGTCATGGACGGCCCCCATTCAGTGATCTTCGACGAGGCCGAGAACCGCCTGCACGCGCAGAAGGCGATCATGCGCTATTGCCTGACCTGACCCCTTGCAAAGCCCCGCGCGCGACCCTCATGGTGGCGCGCGGGCCGGGCTGAACCGACGCGCCAAACCGCATCGGAGCCTTCATGTATGCCACGACCATTCCGCCCCTGCAACGCAGCCTGACAGCACTTGCACGCATCCTGACCAAGTCGGAAAGCCACTGCACCGATCACAAGATCGCGCCCGAGGTCCTGCTGCAATCGCGGCTGTTCCCGGACATGCTGCCGCTGGTGCGTCAGGTTCAGTTGACCTGCGATTTCGCGACCCGTCTGAACGCCCGCCTTGCGGGGACGACAGTGCCAAGCCACCCGGACACGGAAACCACCTTTGCCGCCCTGCGCGCCCGCATCGCCGCCGTGCAGGCAGAGCTTGCCAACGCCACACCGGCGCAGTTCACCGAGGCCGCCACCCGGTCCATAACCTTCAGGGCCGGTCCGTCCGAAATGACCCTGTCGGGTCAGGATTATTACGCACACTACGCGCTGCCGCAGTTCTATTTCCACATGTCGATGACCTACGCGATTCTGCGCCACAACGGCGTGGGCCTGGGCAAGCGCGACTTCATGGCCGCACCGGAGGCGTGACGCATCGCGCGGGACACCGGAGACCACCGCCTTCGGTGTCCCGCAGCCGGTCATCATGAAGGGTAATCAAGCCAGATCAATCATGGGAGAGCGGCACGGATACCGCTTTCCGATCACATCGTCAGGACAAGCCCGCGCTTGACGGCCGCGCGGGTCTGCACTGAATGACGGGCGAATGCCCGGTCCCGGCTAAGCGTCAGACAGCCTTCAGCGCCTTGCGGAATCCCTTGTCCGCCAAGAGCTTCGCTGCTTTCGCGATGCTGACCCAGCGTCGATCGCGGCGGTTCTGTTCGGGGAACTTCCGAGCCAGATCGCGGACCTTCACACCGTAGACACGCACGCGGGCAGGCACTTCCTCGCCACTGTTGAATCGCTTGATGCCCAGGAACTTCGCAATCGGTTTCGGGGTCACCTGACCATCTCGCACGCCGGCTTCTTCCCAGGCCTCTTGAAGCGCCGCTTCCGCATCTGTCTTGCCATCCATCGGCCAGCCCTTCGGCAGGATCCATCGACCGCGAGAGCTCGTGACCAGCAGCACTTCCCGCCCATTCGGTCCCTTGCGGTGACACAGGGCTGCGACCTGAACGCGGGGTTCGGGAGTCACGGCGGCGGTCGTATCAAATTTCGGGGCGACGGTCATGCTCTTAACTCAATGGTACAAACGTTTCTATTTCTTTCATTTTAGGCCTCTTGCGCAAATTTGCAACATATACGCGAATCATGAAGCCGTGAGATCGGAAAAATGTGCGAAATTTGTCAAGTTCCGCGCGGCTTTGCCCGCAAAGTAGGATCAGCCTGCGTCGGGTCCTCTGGCCAGGGGTGGCGCGGGTAGCGTCCGCGCATGTCGCGCCGCACGTCCGCATAGCTGGTCGCCCAGAAACCGGGGATATCCTGCGTGACCTGCACCGGCTTTTGGCCCGGCGACAGCAGCGTCACACGCAACGGCGTGTCGCCGACCACCGGGTGCCGCGCCTGGCCGAACATCTCCTGTATCCTCAGGGTGATCTGCGGCGCGTCGCCGTCATAATCGATGGGAATCCTGCGTCCCAGTGGCGTCTCGAAATGCGCAGGTGCCGCCTGATCAAGCCGCTGCATCGCATCCCAGTCCAGCATCGCCCGCAGCGGCCCCGAAAGATCGAACCGCCCCCAGTCCGCCGCCGACCGCACGCCGCCCAGATGCGGCAGCAACCAATCCTCAAGCGTGGCCATCAAGGCCGCGTCGCTCATGTCCGGCAGCCCTGGCACCAGCGCCACCCGCGCCCGGAACCGCTGCGCCGCAGCAGAGGGGTGCAGGCCCAGTAGACGCACGCCGTCCAGCATCGCCAGCGCCACGGCCTCTGCCGGCGCATCGACCCAGCGACGGGCGTCCAGCACCAGCGCGCCAAAGCGTTCCTGCTGTTCCGTGACCACGCGCCCCGTGCGCCGGTCCCAGCGGCAGACATCGTGCCAGCCGATTGCAGTCCCGTGAACGGCGCGCAGTTCTGCCAGTCCGATGGCCGCCGCTTGGCGCACCTTCGCCTCGCGCGGATTGCCGTCCGTGTCGGTCACGACCAGCAACCGTTGCCCTGCCAGTGCATCGGTTGCATCCAGCACCGCCCCCTTGCCGCCCGACAGCAGGTACCGCGGATCGTCACCGCTGCGGTGAAGCGCCACCCGGTCCGGATAGGCCAGCGCCGCCATCTGCCCAGGGCTCAGGGCGGGGCCGTCCCGCATCCCCTTGGCCAGACGCCGGGCCTCGACCCTGATCTGCGCCAGGGCTGGCCCGTGCACCTCGGCTACCGTGCGGTCCCCGCGCAACGCGGCAAGGCGCAAGGACAGGTCGCAGCCCGCGCCACGCTGCGGATCGCGTGCCTCCAGCAGTGCGGCGAGCGGGGCGGCCTGTGCTCCGGCCACCGTCAGCATGTGACCCAGCCGCGGATGAACCGGTAGCGCCGCCAAGGCGCGCCCATGCGCGGTGATCCCGCCCTTTGTGTCCAGTGCGCCCAGATCGCGCAACAGGGCGCGCGCCTCGGCCAGGGCCACGTCTGGCGGAGGCGTCAGGAACGCCAGCGCATCCGTGCCCCACAGCGCCAGTTCCAGCGCCAGCGCCGTCAGGTCCGCGCTGACGATCTCCGGCGGCGCAAAGGCGGGCAGCGCACCGTCCTCGCCCTTGGTCCACATGCGCCAGGCGATACCCGGTGCAACCCGTCCGGCGCGACCGGCGCGCTGATCGGCTTCGGCGCGACTGACCCGTTCCGTCACCAGCCGGGCCATGCCGCTGCCCGGATCGAACCGCGCCCGGCGGGCGCGGCCCGCGTCCACGACCACGCGCACGTCTTCTATGGTTAGCGCCGTCTCGGCGATCGCAGTGGACAGCACGACCTTGCGTCCTGCCGCGACCGGCGCAATCGCCGCCCGCTGCGCAGCGAACGGCAGGGCTCCGTAAAGCGGCCTGACCGCGCAATCCCCCGGCAATCGCCCGCGCAGTGCCGCCTCCACCTGACGAATTTCGCCTTCGCCCGGCAGGAACACCAGTACGCCGCCCTCGGTCTGCGGCAAGACCTGCACCAGCAGATCCGCCACCGCATCGGCGATTCGCGTGCGCGGCGGCAGGGCACGGTCGAGGTGACGCACCTCGACCGGAAAGGCCCGCCCCTCGGACGTGACGACGGGGGCATCATCCAGCAGCGCCGCAACCGGGCCCGCATCCAGTGTCGCGGACATGACGACCAGCGCCAGATCGGGACGCAACGCGCCGCGCGCCTCCCAGACCAGCGCCAATCCGAGGTCGGCCTGCAACGACCGTTCGTGGAACTCGTCGAATATAATCGCGCCGATGCCGCGCAGCTCCGGGTCGTCCTGGACCATCCGCGTCAGGATGCCTTCGGTTACGACCAGAATGCGACAGTCCTGACCGACCTTGCTCTCGCCGCGCATCCGGTACCCGATGCGCGCGCCGACGTCTTCGCCCAGTTGCTGTGCCAGCCGCTCGGCCGCAGCTCTGACCGCCAGTCGGCGCGGTTCCAGCATCACGATCAGTCCGGCAAATCCAGCCTCCAGCAACGCCAGCGGCACATGGCTGGTCTTGCCGGCCCCCGGCGGTGCCTGCAACACGACTCGGCCATGACTGCGCAGCGCGGCGACCACGTCCTCCAGCACCTCGTCGATCGGCAGCGCGTCGGTCACAGCGGGTCCCTTGTTCATCTGGCAAGATAAACTCCCGCCAGAGGCTGGGCCGGCAGGCCCAATCATGCAAATGCAAAAGGCCCGGTGCTTGCGCAACCGGGCCTTTCGTCATTTCATCAGGACAGGCTTAGACCGTCGCGGCAGCGGTGGCCTTGGCAATGTCCTTCTTGACCTTCAAAGCGTCGGGTGACAGCTCTGCGTCCTTGGCCTTCTTCATGAAGGCGTCAAGGCCGCCACGGTGGTCGACCGTGCGCAGCGCCGCGTTCGAGATGCGGAACTTGAAGGTGCGACCCAGCACATCGGAGGCGAGGGTCACGTCCTGCAGGTTCGGCAGGAACCGGCGGCGGGTGTGGTTCTTGGCGTGGGACACGTTGTTGCCCGACATCGGGCCTTTTCCGGTCAGATCGCAGCGGCGCGACATGGGCATCATCCTTCGTGGCTTGGCGGGGACCATCGCGGTCCGGGCCGTCTTGAGGGGCGGCCACGGGGGCCGCCGATGGGTTGAAACGGCCCCCGCGAGGGGGGCGTGAATTCAGTCAGCAGCGCCTACGCAGAATCCCTGTCGTCGTCAACCCCGTCATCGGTGCCAGTCGTCAGTTTCGCAGCATTTTGCGCAGCCTGCGCCGCCAGCCTCGGATGCAGCCGACCGGCCGCATGGCTCAGGGCATGCCAATAAGCGACGGTCCCGCCGCGGCCCGCCCGGTGCGCCTGACGCAGGTGGGTGGCCCCGGTGGCGGGGCCAATCGCCAACGCCTGCACCAATCCCGCACGCCGGACCGCGCGCAGGACGCGGGTGCAGGGATGCCCGCCGCCGGGCAGGCGGATCAGCCGCACGCGCGGGAAAACAAGCTGCAGCATCCGCGCATGGGTCAGGTCGTTCAGGTTGAACGGGTCGATCAGGATGTCACCCTCCAACGCAGGATCATGCAGCGCCGTCATGTCGCCCAACCCCGGATCGAAGGCCCGCGCCTCGCGCCGGTAACGCGTCTCGAACGGGACGACACCGGGCGCGATGGACACCTGCGGCGACACGGCGACGACGTTGCCCAGTCCCAGCGCCCGCGCGAACCGGAACGCCCCGAAACCGCCCATCGAGAAGCCAAGCGCCCGCGCGATCCTGTAGTCGCCCCGCAGCCGCAGGCAGGCGGCCTCGAGGCTTGTCGTTTCGGCATTGATGAACCAGTCGTTATCGCGCGTGGCGATGATGAGCTGGTCGAATCCGGCGTCCGCGAACTGCCGCGAGGGGGCAACCTCTGCGAATCCGGTCCGGTCGAGGCGTCGATAGTCGAAAGTCACCATCAGCCGGTCGCTGCCGCGCCGGACCAGATCGGCGCGCAGATACGCGCCATCGAAGATCCGCGACAAGTTCATGGTTGGCGCAACGGTGCCAGGGCCGCCCGGGCGGCCACTGCCGGCGTCATCTCGCCTCGGGCCACCGCGTCCTCCAGCGTCGCCAGCCGTGCCGCCAGTTCGGGGTCGCGCGTCAGCAGGGCCAGCATTTCGGCGCGCAGGTCCTCCTTGAACCAGTGGCGCGCCTGGTCGGCCCGCACCTGCGCCAGCACACCGGTCTCGCGACGCCAGTCGGCAAGCGCCGTCATGTGGTCCCAGGCCTGCGCCAGTCCCTTGCCATCAAGCGCCGAGATCGTCATCGCCAGCGGGAACCCGTCCTTGTCCTGCGGACGCCGGCGCAGCAGCCGCAATGCACCGGCGTAATCGGCACAGGTCCGCAACGCCTGCGCCTTCAGATCGCCGTCGGCCTTGTTGACCAGGATCAGGTCGGCCATTTCCATGATGCCGCGTTTCACGCCCTGCAATTCGTCGCCGCCCGCCGGGGCCAGCAGCAGCACGAAAAGGTCGGCCATCTGTGCCACGACCGTTTCCGACTGCCCGACGCCCACCGTCTCGATCAGCACCACGTCGTAACCCGCCGCCTCGCACAGGCGCACCGCGTCGCGGGTGCGCCGCGCGACGCCGCCCAGATGCGTCTGGCTGGGCGAAGGGCGGATGAAGGCGTGCGGATCGCGGCTCAGATACTCCATCCGGGTCTTGTCGCCCAAGATCGATCCACCCGACCGGGCTGAAGAGGGATCGACCGCAAGCACCGCCACGCGCAGGCCCAGCCCTGTCAGCATCAGGCCGAAGCCTTCGATGAACGTGGATTTCCCCACGCCCGGTGTCCCCGACAACCCGATCCGCAGCGCCTGCCGGTCGGTGGAAAGCCCCGCCAACAACGCCAGCGCCATATCCCGGTGATCGTCCCGTCCGCTTTCCACGAGCGTGATCGCCCGCGCCAGTGCTCGCCTGTCGCCAGCCTGCACGCCGTCTGTCAGTTGGGGGATATCGAACCGCATGGCCCCTTTCTTATCGGTGCCGCGCCCTGTGTCCAGCCTCGGCGTGTCGGCGCTGCGCACCGATCGGAGGCGTTGCCTCCGAACCTCCGGGATACTTTTGACCAGAAGATGGGAGGATCAGCGGCAGGAGCGTTCCGCCCGGCCGGTGAACTGTCGGTAACGGGTCCAGAACGCCTCGTGGCCCGGATTGTCGGACTGGCGGATGTCCTGCGCCTTCTGCGGATCGTCGAAGAAGCTGGCGGCCAGCCGCTGGTCGCGCCGGGTCAGCGTGTCATTCGCCATCTGCTGCACGCAGGAACATAATGGTGAATTCGCGGCGGACCGGCCGGATGCCATGCAGGCCCGGCCCATCTCGCCACGCACGCCGGCGCCGCAGGAATTGAGGGTGATGAGGGCCAGGCCCAGAAAGAGGATACGCATGAAAACTTGCCTGCCTTGGTGACGCGCCCGTTTGCCGGTGTCATCGTCGGATACTGCCGTAAGATGACTATGCCAGCCCGTGTCGCACGTTGCAATTCCCGATTGCCCTGGAACGCCGTTTGACTCGTCGAGGATGGACATGCTCCGATGCCCGTGGCGAGGGCTGTCGATCCTGCGTGACCTTCGCGATCGGTTTCGCCCCCCCTGTTCCGGCTTGCAGCGAAACGCACCATGTCCCCTTGCAAAATCGCGCCTTCCGCGCCATTGACAGTCTCTAATTCAGACCCTTGGGGCCGCGCCATGACCGAACTCTCGCACATCCGCAATTTCTCGATCGTGGCGCATATCGACCACGGGAAATCGACGCTGGCCGACCGCCTGATCCAGTCCACCGGCACTGTCGCCGACCGCGACATGAAGGCGCAGATGCTCGACTCCATGGATATCGAGCGCGAGCGCGGCATTACCATCAAGGCGCAGACCGTGCGCATCGACTACAAGGCCGACAACGGCGAGATGTATGTCCTCAACCTGATCGACACCCCCGGTCACGTCGATTTCGCCTACGAGGTGTCGCGGTCCATGCGCGCCGTCGAAGGCTCGCTTCTGGTCGTGGACAGCACGCAGGGGGTCGAGGCGCAGACGCTGGCCAACGTCTATCACGCGCTGGACGCGGACCACGAGATTGTGCCGGTGCTAAACAAGATCGACCTGCCGGCCAGCGAATGCGACCGGGTCGCATTGCAGATCGAGGACGTGATCGGCATCGACGCCTCTCAGGCGATCCGGGTCAGCGCCAAGACCGGCGTCGGCATTCACGAGACTCTGGAGGCCGTCGTCCACCGTCTGCCTGCGCCGAAGGGCGACCGCGACGCGCCGCTCAAGGCGATGCTCGTGGACTCCTGGTATGACAGCTACCTCGGCGTCGTGGTCCTCGTGCGGATCATCGACGGCGTGCTGAAGCTGAAGGACCGCGTGCGGTTCATGTCGAACGACACGGTCCATCTGATCGACCGGCTTGGCGTCTTCAAGCCCGGCATGCTGCCGATGGATGAACTCGGCCCGGGCGAGATCGGCTTCTTCACCGCCCAGATCAAGGAAGTGCGCGACACCCGCGTCGGTGACACGATCACCTCCGAACGCAAAGGTGCCACGCAGGCGCTGCCCGGCTTCAAGCCCGCGCAACCCGTCGTGTTCTGCGGCCTGTTCCCGGTGGATTCCTCGGAATTCGAGGACCTGCGCAACGCCATCGACAAGCTGGCCTTGAACGACGCATCCTTCAGCTTCGAGATGGAAACCTCTGCCGCCCTCGGCTTCGGCTTTCGCTGCGGCTTCCTGGGCCTGCTGCACCTCGAGGTCATCCGCGACCGGATCGAGCGGGAATACAACATCGACCTGATCACCACGGCACCTTCGGTCGTCTACCACATCTTCATGAAGGACGGGACGGAGCAGGACCTGCACAACCCCGCCGACATGCCCGACCTGACCTATGTCGATCATATCGAAGAGCCGCGGATCAAGGCGACGATCCTCGTGCCCGACGAATATCTGGGCGACGTGCTGAAGCTGTGCCAGGACCGGCGCGGCGTGCAGCTGGACCTGACCTATGCGGGCAGCCGCGCGATGGTCGTCTATGACCTGCCGCTGAACGAGGTCGTTTTCGACTTCTACGACCGCCTGAAATCCGTGACCAAGGGCTATGCTTCCTTCGACTATCACCTGACGGGCTATCAAGAGGATGCGCTGGTCAAGATGTCGGTGCTGGTCAACGACGAACCCGTGGACGCGCTGTCGATGATGGTCCACCGCGACCGGGCCGAGATGCGGGGCCGCGCGATGGTCGAAAAGCTGAAGGACCTGATCCCCCGCCACATGTTCAAGATCCCGATCCAGGCGGCCATCGGCGGCAAGGTCATCGCGCGCGAGACTCTGTCGGCGCTGCGCAAGGACGTGACGGCCAAATGCTACGGTGGTGATGCGACGCGGAAACGCAAGCTGCTGGACAAGCAGAAGGCAGGCAAGAAGAAGATGCGGCAGTTCGGCAAGGTCGATATTCCGCAGGAAGCGTTTATTTCGGCGCTGAAGATGGACAGTTGATTTGGACCATAGTGAGGAAGATGCAAACTTCTTTGCGAAGCTTCGCTTCAAAGGGGATGTGTTTGAGGGAGAATATATTCCCGTAGCTGCACTACCTTCCGTTACTGCTTATCAAAAAACTCTCACTGAGATGGCCATTGCAATCTGGAGGGAGGATAATCCTGACAGAGTGAATTTACCCAAGAACTTTAGAAATTCATTTTCTCTTGGATTAGAAGGTATTGGGCAGGGAAGTAAGGTTGCGAGACTTCCGAGAATATATGAGGACGGTCAAGCTGTCTTTGGTGACATTGAATTTGAAGACATCTTCTTGGAAGCTCAAGAGAGGCTAGCTAAGATCGTTTCAGCGGCCAACCACAATTCACCATTCGAGCCTCTTCCATCTAATGTTCTTCATTCATTTGAGGCAATGAGGCGACCGCTGAAGGCTTCAGACAGTATTGAGGTTATTCCAACTTCTGAAGGTAAAAAGCGCCCAGAAAACTTTTTGCTAAGTAGATCAAGTGTTGCAAAGGTTGTAAGTTTTTCTTCAGAGAGGCGTCTTCAAGATATTTCAGGTCTTGGGTTTATCTCGGGAAAGAATGACAACCCTCCACAAGTAAAGATACTTGCTGATTGTGGACAGTTTCACTACCAAATGGAATTTCGCGAGCTTCGCGATGCCGTAGACTTTGAGCTTGGGAGAGTTGTCCAGTTTTCAATTCGGGCAGAGACTGATAACGCAAATCGGGTAACGCAGGTCATTGATCGCGTCGGTGTTTCCCCTGTTGTCCAAACGAAGCTGTCGGAGAAGCTTCATGTTCGATTGTTGACTTTGGAAGCCTCAGTTGATGATGATTTTCAATTTGGTAAAGAGGTTAGTCTTCGTGCAAGAGATTTGATCGATTATCTTGGACGTTTAAAGAGTGCAGTATCGTTATTTGCAACTGAAGAATCTGGCGTTATTTTTGAGTGGAAAGAGGATAGCTGCGCAATTAGCTTGGAGGTCATGAAGGATCAATATCTCTATGGTGTTAGCGACTTAAGCAACTCTGAATTCCGAGAGAAGTCCTATAAGATCATGAAGCCGATTTTGTTGAGGTCAGTTCTTCGACCCAGAAGCTTTGTCCGGGATGAGGTGTTTTAAGAGTGATGCCTTGTTTACATCGAAATGTTAATCCGAACCATGCTGATGATGATTTTGTTGTCACGATGCAGGCGTTTAGCCCCCAAAGCAAAGAGGACTATAAACTTAGTCTCGATAGTGAGAGTGTTTGGAGCGCTAGGGAAAGTTTTAACTACCGAACTAGAATTCTTGGCAGAAGTTCGTTGGGAGTTTGGACGTTGGATATAGAAGAGTTTCTCAAGTTAGAATTGCAAGTTGAGGCCGATCCTGTTTTGCCGCCTGATCCACCGAATCCATCTCACAGTTTGGTAGATTTTGCTCACAAAGATAAAGCCGCTAAACGTGATGCAGCACGCCGGTTGGCGGCAGCAGCAAACGAACGCGCGCTTTCCCAACTAACATTCAACCCATGACCTGCCCCCTGTGCGCCACCCCCAACACTCCGCTCATCCCCACACCCGTCCCCGGCGGGCCGGAGAATGCGAGCGTGGACCTCTGCGGCATCTGCATCGACCAGCATGACAACCCCACGAACCCGGACCACTTCCGCAGCCTTGCCACGACGATGTGGTCAGACGATCCCGCCGTGCAGGTGCTCGCCTTTCGCACGCTGCACAAGATCGACCAGCCTTGGGCGGACGATCTGCTGGGGCAACTTTACCTCGACGACGACACGCGGGCCTGGGCCGAGAATGTGGCAGGCGAGAGCCAGCACACCGATGCCAACGGGGTGACGCTGCACACTGGCGACACGGTGACGCTGGTCAAGGACCTGACCGTCAAGGGTGCCAACTTTACCGCCAAGCGTGGGACGGCGGTGCGGCGGATCTCCCTCGTGGCGGACAATCCCGCCCAGATCGAAGGGCGGGTGGAAGGCCAGCGCATCGTGATCCTGACGGAATTCGTGAAGAAGTCCTGACAGCCGCTTCACATCCGCGCCAAAACCGCCATGCTGCCCCCGAACATTCGGGAGGCACGACATGAAGCTGGCATTTCTGGGACTGGGCGTGATGGGCGCGCCGATGGCGGGGCATCTGGCCAAGACGCACGACGTCACCGTCTATAACCGCACCGCGGCCAAGGCCGAAGCCTGGGTCAAGGCCCACGGCGGCGCTGCGGGCGCAACTCCGGCCGAGGCCGTGCAAGGGGCCGAGATCGTGCTGTCCTGCGTGGGCAACGACGACGACCTGCGCAGCGTGACGACCGGCGCAGACGGCGCCTTTGCCGCGATGGACAAGGGCGCGCTTTACGTCGATCACACCACTGTCAGTGCGGCGGTGACGCGGGAACTTTATGACGCGGCCAAGGCGGCGGGACTGGGGTTCGTGGATGCCCCGATCTCTGGCGGGCAGGCGGGGGCCGAGAACGGGCAGCTGTCGATCATGTGCGGCGGCGACCCCGCCGACTACGACCGGGCGGAACCCGTGATGCAGGTCTATGCCAAGCTCTGCCGCCGCATCGGTGACAGCGGCGCCGGCCAGATGACCAAGATGTGCAACCAGATCGCCATTGCGGGGCTGGTGCAGGGCCTGTCCGAGGCGCTGCATTTCGCGGAAAAGGCCGGGCTGGACGGCGCGGCGGTGGTCGAGGTGATCTCTCAGGGTGCCGCCGGATCGTGGCAGATGTCCAACCGTTACAAGACGATGCTGGACGATCACTACACCCATGGCTTTGCGGTGGACTGGATGCGCAAGGACCTTGGCATCTGTCTGGCGACGGCGGACGAGAATGGCGCCAGCCTGCCGGTGACGGCGTTGGTGGACCAGTTCTACAAGGACGTGCAGAAGCTGGGCGGCGGACGGTGGGATACCTCGAGCCTGCTGAAGCGCTTGCAGGCGATGGGGTAGGGCGCAGGCATGCCACCGATGGATCCGGGCGGCGCACGCGAGAGGACGGAGCCTGCGATGACCCCGCAACACCTGCTGCGGGCAATGTTCGCCGCAGGCGTTGCCGCCGCCCAACCCGCCCTGTGCGTGCCGCCGCATCTTCCGGCACCGCCGAAAGGCCGCACGGTGGTCATCGGCGCGGGCAAGGCCGCCGCCGCGATGGCGCGCGCGGTCGAGGACGTCTGGACGGGCGACCTGACCGGGCTTGTCGTGACCCGCTACGGTCACGCGGTCCCCTGCGACCGCATCACGGTGCGCGAGGCGTCGCATCCGGTGCCCGACGCGGCAGGCCTTGCGGCGACGGCAGAGATGAAGGCGCTTTGCGCCGACCTGACGGCCGACGATCTGGTGATCTGCCTGATCTCGGGCGGCGGATCGGCGCTGCTGGTGGACCCGCAGCCCGGTGTTACGCTGGCGGACAAGCAGGCGGTGAACGCGGCGCTGCTCGCCTCCGGTGCGGACATCGGGCAGATGAATACGGTGCGGCGGCATCTGTCGGGGATCAAGGGCGGGCGGCTGGCCGCACTTTGCCACCCGGCGCGGGTCGTGACGCTGGCGATCTCGGACGTGCCGGGGGATGATCCTGCGATCATCGCCTCTGGCCCCACGGTCGGCGACGGGACGACCTGCGCCGACGCGCTGGCGATCCTGTCGCGCTACGGCATTCCGGCACCGCCCCTGTCGGAAAGCGTGAAGCCCGACGATCCGCGGCTGGAACATGCCGTATTCACGCTCGTCTCATCCCCGCTGATCGCATTGCGGGCCGCAGCGGACGTGGCCGCAGCGCAGGGCATCCCTTGCCATATCCTCGGCGACGCGCTGGAAGGCGAGGCGCGCGATGTGGCCCGCACGCTGGGGGCCATCGCGACCAGCGTCGCGGCCTATGGCCTGCCATTCAAGGCACCTTGCGTCCTGCTGTCGGGTGGAGAAACGACGGTGACCCTGCGTGGCGACACAAACGGGCGCGGCGGCCGGAACGTCACGTTTCTGGGGGCGCTGGCGGTCGCGCTGAACGGTCATCCGCGCATCCACGCGCTGGCGGGCGACACCGACGGCATCGACGGGATCGAGGATGTGGCCGGTGCAGTCATTGGCCCCGACACCCTGTCGCGCGCTCGCGCGGTAGGTCTGGATGTGCGCGCCTCGCTGGAGGCGAACGACGCCCATACCCTGTTCGCGGCATTGGGCGATCAGGTCATCACGGGGCCGACGCTGACCAACGTCAACGACCTGCGGGCCATCCTGATCACCTAGCCGGACACTCTGGCGGAGGCGAGGAAGAATGCGAGCGCCGCCGGATCGACGGGTTCGAGCAGCAGACTGACATCCATCAGGACGCAGTCAGCCCCCAGTCCCGGCGTGCAGTCGGCGGTCAGCATGCGGCAGGGCACTTGGCCGAACTGCGCCCGCAGCCGCGCGATCAGGGCAAGGCCTGCATGACCGTCGTCGACGGGCGCGTCGATCAGCATGGCGTCGGGCACCAGATCGATCTCGGCGAGCAAGGCGGCCGCCTCGGTCCCGCTGGCCACGTCCAGCACCTCGACACCCCAGCGTTCCATCAGGCCCGACAGGGCGCGGCGGGTCTGGCTGTCCGCCTCGACCAGCAGGACGATCAGGCCAGCCAGATCTGTGCCCGGCTCGGGCGCGGGCAATGCGGCGTCGCGCGGCGGCAAACCTGCGCGCGGCACCGTCAGGTGAAAGCAGGTGCCGCGCCCCAGACGCGTGTGCATCCCGTGGGGGTGGTCCAGCAGCGCGCAGGCCCGTTCCACGATGGCCAGCCCCAGCCCCAGCCCGTTGCCGGTATTGGCGGCCGGGTCGATGCGGTGGAATTCCTTGTAGATGTTTTCATGCTCGGCCAGCGGGATGCCGGGGCCGGTATCCCAGACCTCGATCCGCAGGGCATCGCCGTCGGTGCGGGTGCCGACCAGCACGCGACCGGTCCGAGTGTAGCGGATCGCATTGCCGATCAGGTTCTGCAGGATGCGCCGCAGATAGCTGGCATCGGTCTGCACCAGCGCGTGCGAGGGCCTGATCCGCAGGTCCAGCCCTTTTGCGCGCGCCGCCGGGTGCAACTCGTCGCCCAGTTGCCGCAGGACGCGGCCCAGATCGACGGCCCCGACGCGCACCGGGGCGTTGCCGGTTTCCAGTTGGCTGATGTCCATCAGGGCACCGATAATATCCTCGACGGAGTTCAGCGCATTCAGCGCTTTCGACAGGATTTCGGTCTGGGCCGGTGCCAGCGTATCGTCGGCCAGAGATGCGCAATACAGCTTTGCCGCCGACAGCGGTTGCAGCAGATCGTGGCTGGCCGCTGCGACAAATCGGGATTTCGACGCGTTGGCGCGTTCGGCGTCCGCCAGTGCCACGGCGATTTCGGCGGTGCGCGCTTCGACCCGTGCCTCCAGCAGGTCGTTGGCGGCGCGCAGTGCAGCGGCGGCGCGCCGTTCGGCGGTCACATCGGTAAAGCTGATGACGAAGCCGCGGTCCGGCATTTCCTGCGCAAAGATGTCGAAGACGCGACCCTGCCGCTGCCGCACCTCGAACCGCAGGGGCGGACGCGGGCCGCGATCCTCGACCCAGGCCAAGACGCTGGCGGGGCTGGTGCCGGACTGGATTCGCAACTCGTCCTGCAGGCGGCGGAACAGAAAGTCGAAATCTGCACCCACGCGGAATTGCGTCAGCTTCAGCGACAGCATGTTCGCGACCTGCTGGTTCCAACCGACCAGCCGGTTTTCCTTGTTGAAGATGCAGACGCCCTGATGGATGTGATCGAGTGTCGCGCGGATCAGCGCCGTGTGGTCGTCCATCAGGCGCGACCGTTCCTCGCGCTCCAGGCCTGATGATGTCGGTGACGTCGGTCTGCATGATGACGGTCTGACGGTCGGGTGTGCGCTGTTCGCTGACCTGCAACCAGCGGTCGCCCGCCATGTGGACGTTGAAGGCGGCGGAATCGTCGGTGTGCCGCGCCATGCGCTGCCGCATCCAGTCGTCCGGCGTGGTCCCGTCCGGCAGCCGCAGGCTGGGGCTGCGCGATACGAGGTGGACGTAGTCCGAAAAGGTCATGCCGGGCTTCAATTGCTGCGCGACACTGGTCAGGGCGCTGGCGAACCGACTGTTGCACAGCACCAGCACGTCGGAACCGTCGAACAGGGCAAAGCCTTCGCCGATCGTCTCGATCGCGTTGGCCAGGTCGCGGCGGGCGGCGTCGGTCGTGCGCTTGGCCTCGGCGAGTTAGGTGTTGGACTGGTTCAGCAGCGCAAGGGACTGTTCCAACTCGCGCGTGCGGGCACGGACCGTGTCTTCCAGCAGGACGGCGCGCTGGAACTGGGCATAGGCCGCGTCGCTGTCGTTGTTCATCTGTTCCACCCGCCGGATCAGCGCGGCCGAGATGGTCAGCAGTTTTTCGTTCTGGCGGTCGATGCTGTCGGCAGGATTGATCAGCGACGCGGACGTCATTGCACCACCGCACCCGGCGGATAGATCGCCACGCCGGTCATCGTCTGGTTGATGTGCAGCCCGCTGTGCTGTTCGCCGTAGGTGGAAAAGCCGACGACGTTGTGATCCGCCAGCACGCGGCTGACGGCGCCGGTCAGTTGCTTCTGCTCTGCCTCGATCCGGCGCAGGATGCAGTCGAAGGCGATGATCGTGTCGGGCTGGGCCGTGGCCGACAGGGCGGCCAGTTCGCGCGCCAGATGTTCCGGCATCGGTTCAGAGGTCGCAAGTGTCAGCACCATGCCTTCGTCGATGGCCGAGAAGAAGACGAGTGCGCCCTCGCTGGTGACGCGCTGGATCGCGCGAACGTGGTGGCGCCCGCCAAAGCGCACGACGACGGGGTGTGCTGCAAAGGTGAAGGGGTCAAGCTGCGCAGGGTCCTTGCCCAGAAGGCGCGCCTATTCAAAGGCGGCGTTCTCGGCGTTGATCTCGTGCACGATCCGCGCCTCGGGGTCGGCACGGGTCACGACCATGCGGCGGTCGGTCGGCGTCAGGTTGTCGAGGCTGAAGACCTTGACCGGACAGATCGTGCGCACGCAGGTCAGCACGGCGACATTGGTCATGGCGGCCCCGCCATAGCCGACCAGAGTGGCCGCGAACCGCGTGCCGTCGCCGGAAGAACCGCCGAACAGCGGCACCTGACCGAGGCCGTGCATCGCCATCGCCACGACCGCGTCCTCGCGCCAGGACAGGCCGTCGACCAGCAGGATCGCGAATTCGTGCTGCCAATGAGGTGCTGTTGCGGTCAGCGCCGCCCGCTTGCGGATGATGTCACGCACCGTCGTGTCCGGGTCCAGCGCGCGCAGGTCGGGGATCAGCACCGTTTCCGTCTCGAAATGGCTGGCGGGCAGGGCGATGGCGACGATCCCGCCCTCGCGGTAGCCGCCGCTGATCTCCCCCGCCGTCACGCAGCCGATGACGCTGGTGCCCGGCAAGGCGTCGGTGAGGTCGGCGATCAGAGGCGCGAAGTCGACACCGGGCGCGGCAAAGACCGCCACCAGCGACAGCCTGTCCTGACCCAACGCGGCTTGGATGCGCGCGGCGGCATCCGGTCCGGGATCGGCCACATGAACCCGGCGCACCAGTGCGCTTTGCGCTGCCCTCATGACGATCCCCTCCACCGGATGCATCAGACTGGCGCGTCAGGGGGTCTTTTGCAACAGGCTGGAATAGCTCGCCTCTTGCGCAATCAGCACGGCCTGCGTGCGGCTTTGCACGCCCAGCTTGCGCATGATGGCGGTGACGTGGGCCTTCACCGTCGTCTCGGCGATGGACAGGTCGTAGGCGATCTGCTTGTTCAACTTTCCCTCGCAGATCAGTTGCAGGATCGTGCCCTGCTGGCGGGTCAGCTGGCGCAGGCGGGCAACCGCATCCTCGCGGTCGGTCACCGGCACTTCGGCGCCTTCGGTCATGTCGATGTCGTCGGGCACATAGACCTGCCCGGCGGCGATGGCCTGAAACGCAGTGCGAAAGGTGTCGCGCTGCGCATGTTTCGGCACAAAGCCAGAGGCACCGGCCCGGATCGCCGCACAGATGATCCGGTGATCGGCCATCGACGACACCACGACCAGCGGCACCTGCGGGACGGACCGATGCAGACGGATCAATCCGTCAAGGCCGGTGACGTCGGGCAGGTTCAGGTCCAGCACGATCACGTCGGGCGGCGGCCCGTCCAGCACGGCGGCAAGCGCCGGTTCCAGCCGTTCGAAGACCGTGATCGTCTCTATCCCCGTCACCGCCCGCAGGGTCAGCTGCAGGGCATCGCAGAACAGCGGATGATCGTCGACGATCATTGCGCGGGCATCGCGGCCAAAGATGTGCTGCGGATCGGCTGTCATAGGGGTCCCTCTTGCGTCAGTCTGACGCGCTGCAGCCTGCCGGGCAAGGCCCGGCCTGCCGCGACGGAGGCGTGCTGACCGCACGCCCCCGCCCTTGTCCTAGTTGGCTTCCGCGAACTGGCGCGGCAGCTTGAACGTCCACAGCATGCCGCCCTGATTCAGGTAGCTGACGGTCTGCGCGACCTCACCACCCCACAGCGGGACGGCACCGCCCCAGCCCGACATGATCGAGACATACTGCTCTCCATCCTGATCCCAGGTGATCGGCTGGCCGACGACGCCGGACCCGGTCTGGAACGACCAGAGTTTCTCACCCGTCTCGTCGTCGAAGGCGATGAATTCACCCTCCGGCGTGCCGGTAAAGACAAGGCCGCCGGCGGTGGTCATCACGCCACCCCACAAGGGCGCGGGGTTCTTGTATTCCCACTTGATCTCGCCGGTGTCGGGGTCGATTGCCTTCAGACTGCCGATGTAGTCCTCGTACAGCGGCTTGATCGTAAAGCCTGACCCGAGGTATGCCGCGCCCTGCCTGTAGGTGACAGGCTCGTTCCAGATATCCATGCCCCATTCGTTGGAGGGCACGTAGAAGTTGCCGGTCTTCTGGCTGAAGGCCATCGGCATCCAGTTCTTGCCACCCAGGAACGACGGCACGGCGAACACGGTTTCGCCCTTGGCGCCATCGGCGGCGGCGGCGGGGTCGCCCGGACGGTTGTCCTCGTTGTAGATCGGACGGCCGGTGTCGTCGATGCCCGACGCCCAGCTGATCTGCGTGACGAAAGGCGACGCGCTGACAAAGGCACCGTCCTCGCGGTTCAGCACGTAGAAGAAGCCGTTCCGGTCGGCCGTGCCGTAACGCATGTTGCCGGCGCGGTCAGTGTAGGCCACGACCTCGTTCACGCCGTCATAGTCCCAGCCTTCGCGCGGGGTGGTCTGGAAGTGCCACTTGATCTCGCCCGTGGCCGGGTCGAGGCCGACGCGGGAGGCAGCATAGAGGTTGTCGCCCGCGTTGCCTTCGGTGGGCGTGCCCGCGTTGCGCAGGTGGCTGTTCCAGGGCGAAGGGTTGCCCGCGCCGAAGACCAGCGTGTCGGTTTCGGCGTCGTAGGACCCGCCAAGCCAGGTTGCCCCGCCGCCCGTCTTCCACATGTCGCCGGGCCAGGTCGCGTTCAGCGTGCCGGTCATCGTCGATTCCGCACCGTTCAGCGTCCCCATGTGGCCTTCGATCATCGGACGGGTCCAGACGATCTCTCCGGTGTCGGCGTTGCGGGCCTGCACTTCGCCGACGATGCCGAATTCGCCGCCCGAGTTGCCGGTGATGACCAGGCCGTTCACGATGATCGGTGCCGCGGCGTAGGAATAGCCGGCCTTGTAATCCGCGATCTTCTGGTTCCAGACCACGTCGCCGGTCTTGCGGTTCAGCGCGACTATGCGCGCGTCCAGCGTGCCGAAATAGATGTTGTCGCCATAGATCGCCGCACCGCGGTTCACGACGTCGCAGCAGGGCAGGATGCCTTCGGGCAGGCGGGCATCGTATTGCCAGACTTCCTTGCCGGTCACGAGGTCGATGGCGTAGATGCGCGAATACGACCCGGTAATGTACATCATGCCGTCATAGACGATCGGCTGCGTTTCCTGCCCGCGTTGCTTTTCGCCACCCAGGCTGAAGGCCCAGGCCGGGATCAGGTTGGCCACGTTGTCCTTGTTCAAGGTCTCCAGCGGGGAATAGCGCTGCAGGCTGCGTCCCATCCCGTTGGTGACGACCTGCGTCGTGATGGTGGCGTCGTTGGCGATATCCTCGTCGGTAACCTGGGCCTGCGCCATGCTGCCGGCCAGTATCATGGCCGTCACGGCGGTAATGAACCTGTTCATCCGCGTTCTCCTCCCTGTTGATGTGTCGATGTCTCCCCGGTCCTCGCCGCGCCGTTGACGCAGGGTACGACCTTCGGACACTATCGGGCGATAAGCGGTGCGGCGAAATGACACCATGGTCGTAGACTTGGGCCGCGCGCGGGTCCGCCTGCGCCTTTTGTCTTATTTCCCCCCGCGCACCGCCCTATAAGATGAAGAAATTCAAGGGGGGACCATCCATGACGATCCAGACAGCCATTACCGCCGCCGTTCTTGCGCTGGCGGCCACAGTCGCCACGGCTCAGGACGGTACCATCCGCGCTGCCGTGCAGGAATCGGGGACCGTCAACTGGGAACTCGACACGATCAAGCACTATGGCTTTGACACCGATAACGGCTTCACCCTCGACGTGCAGGGCATGGCGGGCGGCGACGCGGCACAGATCGCATTCCAGGGCGGGGCGGTCGACATAATCGTCAGCGACTGGATCTGGGTCGCCCGGCAGCGGGCGGCGGGCGCGGATTTCATATTCATTCCCTATTCCCGCGCCGTGGGCGGCATGCTGGTCCCCGCCGACAGCCCCGCCCAGTCGCTGGCCGACATGGAAGGCAAGACCATCGGTATCGCGGGCGGGCAACTGGACAAGAGCTGGATCATCCTGCGCGCCTACGCCCAGCAGGAATACGGCATCGACCTTGCCACGCAGACCGAACAGGTCTTTGGCGCGCCGCCCCTGATCATGAACGCCGCGACGACAGGCGAAGTCGATGGAGCCATGAACTTCTGGCATTTCCTGGCCAAGATGAAGGCGGCGGGGATGCGCGAACTGATCTCGGTCGATGAGGCCGCCAGTGCGCTTGGCCTCGACCCGGCGACACCGCTTCTGGGCTATGTGATGCGCGGCGACATGCTGCGCGATCACCCCGAGCTGGTCGCGGGGATGGCAAAGGCCAGTGCCGCCGCCAAGGCAAAGCTCGCCACCGACCCTGCCGCGTGGGATCGCCTGCGCGACCGCATGAACGTAGAGGACGACGCGCAATTCACCGCCTTGCAAGACGGCTTCAACGCGGGCACCCCGGTGCCGGGTGCCGTGAACCTCGAAGCCGCTGACAGGATGCTGAAGGTCATGGCCGAACTTGGCGGCACGGAACTTGTGGGCGACGTCACCGCCTTGCCGGATGGCCTGTTCTACACCCCTGCTGAATGAGCGTCGTGACCCTTGATCTGCCGGGGTTCTCCTTCGGGGGAACCCCGGTTCTCGGGCGGCTGGCCCTAACCGTCGATCGCGGTGAAACGCTGGCGCTGACCGGTCCGTCCGGGATCGGCAAATCGACGCTACTGCGCATCATCGCTGGCGTCTATGCGGCCAAGGGCACGCGCCGCATCGCCGGTCGCGTCGCCTTCGTGTTTCAGGAGCCGACCCTGCTGCGCTGGCGCACCGCATGCCGCAACATCGAAATCGCCGCACAGGTCAGCGAGACCAAGGCCCAATCCGCTCTCGCAGAGGTCGGCCTCGATGCCTATGCCGACCGCTTTCCCGATCAACTCTCGCTTGGACAGCAGCGCAAGCTGGCCCTCGCCCGCGCCTTCGCCTGCGATCCGGACCTCATGCTGCTGGATGAACCCTTCGTGTCGCTCGACGCAGCGGCGGCCGACGACATGATGACCCTCTTCGCAGCCCTGCGCGCGCGCCGGGACATGGCCTCGATCCTCGTGACCCATGCGACAGAAGAAGCGCGCCGCCTTGCCACGCGCACCCTGACCCTGTCCGGCAGTCCCGCGACGATCACCGCAGAGGTTCAAGCGCCAGTCTGAATTCCCGAGCCCCTGCTTCTTCTGGTTGGAAATATTCCACGGGGGTCCGGGGGGGGGTGAAACCCCCGGTCCGACGTTGCCAAGTTTCAGTTCATCGGTGCATAGCGCCAGTTGTCCGCATCGGGTGTCACCGCTTCCGGGTCGTAACCCGCCGACTGCAACCGTTGGGCAATCGGCAGGCCCGTCCGGGCCGCGGCGTCGATCAGCGCCCGTCCGGTGGCTTCGTCTTGCGGCACGCCGTAGCCACGCAGCAAGGACAGGCCATAGTTAAATTGGCCGACGGAATCCCCGGCCTCCGCCGCGCGGCGATCCCACTCCGCCGCCGCATCCGGGTCGTAGTCTCCGCCGAACCCGTTGTTGTCGAGGTATCCCATCCAGGTCATCGCCCCGGGATAGCCGTCGCCGGCGCAGGCTTCGAAGGTCTTGCGCGCGGCTCCGTGCCGCCCGGATTTTGTCATCAGATAGCCTGCCGCGCAGTTCGTCATGCTGGTGCGGCCCGCATCGATATCCTCCAGCACCTTGTTCATCGTCAACTCTTCGGGGTTTGTCGTGCCGAATGCGTCGGCCAGCGCCAGACCCGGTAACATCATCAAGGCCAGAACAAGTCGCATTCTCTATCCTTTGCGTGTGATCAATCCGCGCGCGGGGTCGTAACCCCACAACGCGGCGGCCATGAAGACGGCCAGGGCCAGCAGGGACCATCCCAGCGCGGCCAGGTTCAATTGGCCGTAAAGCGCAAAGCGGACCAGTTCGACGCCCTGGGTAAAGGGGTTCACTGCGCAAAGCAGATACAGCAATTGCGACGATTCGGCCATCTTCCACAGTGGGTAAAGGGCCGACGAGACGAAGAACATCGGGAAGATGACAAAGTTCATCACCCCCGCGAAATTCTCCAACTGCTTGATCAGGCTCGACAACGCGAGCCCGAGCGCCCCCAGCATCAGCCCCGTGACTGCCAGTGCAGGCAATGCGGCAAAGTAGCCCCAAGGCGTCATCACGATGCCGAAAGCGGCAGCGATGGCCAGAAAGGCATAGGCCTGCATGATCGAGATCACGGTCCCGGCCACCAGTTTGGCCCCCAGCAGGAACCAGCGCGGCAGGGGGGCGGTCAACAGCAGGCGCATCGACCCCATCTCGCGGTCGTAGACCAGGGACAGCGACGACTGCATCCCGTTGAACAGCAGGATCATGCCGCACAGGCCGGGGACGATATAGGTCTGATAGCTGATGTAGGTGGAATAGGGCGGGATGATCGCAAGTCCCAGCGCTGCGCGAAAGCCCGCGGCGAAGACCAGAAGCCAGATCAGCGGCCGCACCAACGCCGAAATGAACCGTCCGCGTTGCTGAACAAAGCGCAGCGCCTCGCGCGCGACGATGGCGCGCAGGGCGATCCACCAGATCACGCAGGCACCAGCGTGCGCCGCAGGAACACGTCGCGCAGATCGCCGCCGTCGGTCAAGGCGGCGCAGGGTCCATCCGCCAAAACGCGACCCTTGTGCAGGATCACCACCTGATCGGTCGCGCGCACCTCGTCCGTCAGATGGGTCGCCCATAGGACGGTCAGGCCCCGACCCGCGCACAGGTCATGGACGTGATCCACGATCCCCCCGCGTGACGCCGCATCCAGCCCCACGGTCGGCTCGTCAAGCAGCAGGACCGCTGGATCGTGCATCAACGCGCGGGCGATCTCGGCCCGCCGCCGGTGACCGCCGTTCAGGTCACGCGCGCGCTCGCCCGCGCGTTCCGCCATGCCCATGATGTCCAGAACCGCGTCGACCCGCGCGGCGGCCTTCACCCCCGCCAGCCCGTGCAGGGCGGCGAAGTACAGCAGGTTACGCCGCACGCTCAGGTCCAGATCGAGGGTGCCTTGCTGGAACACCACGCCGATCCGCGCCATCGCACGGCGTGCGTCGGTGCCAAGGTCGTGCCCCGCCACGCTGATCGCCCCTTCGCGGGTCGTGAACAGCCGCGTCAGCAATCCGAACAGCGTCGACTTGCCGGCCCCGTTCGGCCCCAGCAGGGCGCAGAAGGTGCCGGGTGCCACGGTGAACCGCACATCGTCCAGCGCGCGCTTTGCCCCATAGGAAAAGCCGATGCCGATGACCGCGAGTCCGCTCAATCCGTCACCCGAAGGGCGGCACCCCAGGGAAACCGTCCCACCGCGATCGAGGTCTCGGCCGTCTGGCTGGCCACGTCGATCACGGTCACGTCGCTGCTGACGCCGTTGGTGGTGAACAGCTTCGTTTCGTCCGCGTTGAAGGCCATGTGCCAGACCCTGCGTCCCGTCAGGATGTAGCCTTCGACCGCGTAGGTCTCTGCGTCGATGACCGCGACATGATTGGCGGGGCCAAGCGCCACGAAGGCCGTCTTCTGGTCCTGCGTCACGACCATGCCCACGGGCTGGATCAGTTCCGGCAGGATCCCCGGAATCTCGAACCGGATCTTCGCCATTTCGGTCTGGTCGGCCGCATTGAAGATCGTGACGGTCCCGCCGATCTCGGCGCTGACCCAAAGCTCTGTGCCGTCCTTGACGAAGGTCGCGTCGCGCGGTCGGCTGTCGACCAGCGTGTTGGCGTAAAGCGTCTGGGTTTCCGTGTCGATCCAATGCGCCATGTTCGTGGTCTCGGAGGTGGTGACCGCGGTCTTGCCGTCCGGACTGACGGCCATGCCTTCGGGTTCGATCCCGACGCTGATCTGGGCCACGACGGTGCGGCTCTCCACATCGACGACCGTGGTGATCGCGTCATCCTCGTTCGCGATATATAGGTGCTTGCCGTCCGGGTGCAGCACGAACTGTTCCGGGTCCTCGCCCGATGGCAGGTCGTGCAGGATTTCACCCGACACCGGATCGATCACCTGCACCGTGTTGCTGGCCGAGGCGCAGACATAGGCGACCGAGAAATCATGCGCGAATGTGATGCCGCGCGGACGCTCTCCGACCGGGATCGTGCGCGTGACCTCCAGCGTGTCGGCGTCGATCACGCTGACGGTGTCGTCACGTTCGTTGGTGACCCAGATTTCATCCGCAGAGACCGGGGTCGCCACGAGGGCCAGCAAGGCAAGAGTTTTCATGGTCATTCTCCGAAGGCTGTGCAGGGAGATTCCGGGCGGTCGCCGCCCAGGGTGTCAAGTTCCGTCACCGGATGCAGGAACCCCTCCAGCGGGGCCACGGCGACGATGGCGCGGGAATCGACCAACGGAATCGGCTGGCGCAGCTGGCCATTCCAGGCGCGGAACGACAGAGGGCGTCCCTTGAACCCGGCCAGCGTGAAATCGGGACCCAGCATGTAGGCGCGCAGGGTCGCGACGTCGGCGGTGCCCGTGCGGGTCACCGCTTCTCCGATCGCGCGGATCGCGGCCCAGGCGCTGTAGTCGGTGGCGCGCATGCCCCGCCCGGCAAGGTCGCGAAAGCGGGACTGCAACTGTTCCGCGCCCCATTGTTCGATGACCGCCGACCAGGCGACGGGCGTCAGTCCCTCTGACCCGCCGACGGGGCGCGGTTCCCAGGTGTTGTAGTTCAAATACCGGCCGAAATCGTGGATTTCGTCCGCAACCAGCAGCATGTCGAAATCGCCAAGGCGCTGGGTAAAGCTGGGCACTTCATCGGTCGTGGTGCGCCGGATGTCGCCGGTGAACCCCCAGGGTTCATCGCCGCGCAGGCGCAGGTCGAACTTTGCCGCGCTGGCCCGCAGGGCGTCGGCGAAGGCCCGGTCAACCGGGGCAGGGCCGGTCACAAGGGCCACGTCCGTCCAGCGTTTCGTCACGAGGAACTGCGCCAGCGCATCCGCCCGCATCGCAAAGCTGGGGGCCGCATGGAACAGGTTTGCGCGGCAATCAATGCCGCGCAGGCTGTCGTCAGCGGCCGCCACGTTGAAGACCAGCGCATCCGGGTGCGCGTCGGCGATACCCAGCACCACAGCCGCCGGGGCCTGCACCGCGACCAGGCCGGTCGCGTCGGCACTGGCGGCCAGCAGCGCCTCTGCCGTGGTCGCCGTGATCTCGGTCAAGGTGTAGCTGTGGTTCAGGAACTGCCCTGTGGTGGCATTGTCCGCCACGCCAAGTTGCGCCCCCGCGATCCCCAGATCGGCGGGATCGGGGTCGATGTCGGACAGGGTCTGCGGCTTGCGGTCGTCAAGTCGCAGATAGGTCACGGCGACGTCGATCTGCGCCGTGGCCATGCCCGACCAACCGGCGATCACGGTCGCAAGACACCATTTCAACATGACGGGCTCCTCTTGCGGCCCAGACTAGCACCCCCCGTCGCATCGGCGGCATACGACCAAGGTCGCCCTCCCCAAAGGCATGGCACAAAGGTCCAATACCGAACAGGCGCCGATGCGGTCTATGACTTGTGCCGACGCTTCTGGGAGGAGACGAAGATGACATCCACGTTCGCGCGACTGGTCGTGCAGGCCGCCGCATTTGCCTGCGTGGCGGGCGCTGCCGTTGCCGCCGGCCTGCCGCTTGGCATCACCGAAGTCGACAATGCCGGTCTGCCCGACGTGGGCGAGGACTGGCTGACCGAAAACCCCTATCGCGATGCCGGACAAGAGGTCTGGTCCCGCGCGATCGAGGTCGGCGAGAGCGCCTTTACCCAGAACTGCGCGCGATGCCACGGGCTCGGCGCGATTTCTGGCGGTCTGGCCCCCGACCTGCGCCTGTTGCAGGCGGCGGATTACGATGACGAATGGTTCACGGAGCGCTTTCGCGCCGGCATGACGCAGGGCGGCATCACCAAGATGCCCGCATTCGAGGACGTCCTGAGCCAGAAAACCGCCTGGGCGGTCCGCACCTATATCGAGACGCGCCCGGACGATCAGGCCGTGATGGCCGAAAGTGCGGCGCTGAAGGGCATTCGCGATGAACTGGCACAATGGGCCAAAGGTGAAGGCACCCCCGACGACGCCGCGATGAAGGCGAAACTGGACGAGATCGCCAGCCGGATCCCGACCCTTTCGGGCGCGCCCGTCGCGGACAGCGTGGCCTTTCACGCCGCCTCGCAGCTGGACGGGACACCCGAGTCCTACGGCATCGCGGCAGAGACGCTGACCGTCGGCCTGTCGGTCCACGAGTGATGCGCGCGGGGTCCGCCCTTTCCCTTGCAGGTCTGACCTGCCTGGCGCTGGGCTGGACCGCGCCCGCCTTTGCGGCCTGCGAAGGCTATGTGCCCGAACCGCGCCAGCAGAACGCCAGCCGCGATATCGTGGGGCAGGACCTCGACACGATCCAGGCACAGGGCTTCATGACCTTTGCCGCCTACGAAAACTTTCCGCCCTGGTCTTTTGCAGAGGGGGACCAGCCCGCCGGTGTCGATATCGAGATCGCTCGCCTGATCGCCGACACCCTGGGGGTCGAAGCCCGCTTCACTCTGGTTGCCGCCGGCGAGACGGTAGAGGCCGACCTGCGCAACTGGATCTGGCAAGGCCCGCCGACGGGCGGGACCGTGAACAATGTCATGCTGCACGTGCCCTACGACGTGAACTTTGCCTGCCGGGTCGATCAGGTCGTCTTCACCGGGCAATACGCCAGGGAAAGCGTCGCGATTGCCTACAACACGTCGGATTATCCGGACGATCCGCCGGTGCCGGCCTACTTTCGCTATGACACGGTCGGCGTCGAAAACGACACCATCGCCGACTTCTACCTGGCCGGCATCGGCAACGGCATGCTGGTGCCGAAGATGCAGCATTACCCGACGGTTGCCCTTGCGATGGACGCGATGGCGCAGGGCGAGGTGATGGCCGTCATGGGTCCGCGTGCGCAGCTTCAGGCCGGTCTGACCGACGCCGGGGCCATCCACCAGCCGCCACTGCCGGGACTGGCGGTCGGCACCTGGACCATCGGTCTGGCGATTCACACCCGCTACCGCTACCTTGGGTATGCGGTCGACGATGCGATCCGCGCCGCCCTCGACGACGGGCGCATCGCCGCGATCTTTGCCGCCCACGGGCTTACCTATGATGCGCCCCAGCGCTGACTGAACAGGAAGACAGGATATGGAACTCAAGGACGAACGCGACATCGCCGCCCCGCCAGAGGTCGTCTGGGCCGCGTTGCTGGACGCCGATGTGCTGCGCCGCTGCGTGCCCGGCTGCACCGAGATGTCGGGCAACCCCGAGGACGGCTTCGAGGCGACGGTGGTCCAGAAGGTCGGCCCGGTGAAGGCGACCTTCAAGGGCGAGGTGACGCTGACCGAGATGAAGCCGCCCCACAGCCTGACCATCACCGGTCAAGGCAAGGGCGGCCCCGCGGGCTTCGCCTCTGGCGGGGCGGACGTGGTGCTGACCCCGACCGACACCGGCACGAAGCTGAGCTACGACGTGAACGCCAAGGTCGGCGGCAAGATGGCCCAGCTTGGCAGCCGCATCATCGACGGCTTCGCCCGCAAGATGGCGGACCAGTTCTTCGACGATTTCAAGGCGGTCGTGGAAGGCGCGGATGCGATGGATGCACCGGCGCCAGATGCGCCCGCAGAGGTGAAGAAGGGTTGGGTCAAGCGCCTGATCGGGTCCAAGGATTAACGGAACAACAAGGGAGGACAGGTC